>VGPE01000052.1 GCA_016875645.1 Chloroflexota bacterium | reverse complement strand
TGCCGCCGCTATGGTGCAGGTGCGGGCTCATGTAGGCGAGCTTCACGAAGTTCCGGAAGTCCTCGAGTGTGCCATAGCGCCGGCCGCCGTCGAGATCGCGCACGAACGGCGACCCGTAGTTCGGGGCGAACACGAGGTTCGGATCGCCGATCACCACGTTCCGCTCAGGGTTGCGGGCGTACTGGGTGAACGTGCGCGGTGCGCTCGCCTGGATGATCGAGCGGCACATGCCGCGCGGGAACCGGACCCGTTCGCCGTCGACATCGGCGCCCCCCTGGCGGAGGGTCTCACGGGCGGCGGGATCACCGCGGAAGTCGATCCCGACCTCCTGGAGGATCGTGTCGGCGTTCCACTCGAGGAGGGCGAGGCCCTCCTCGTTGAGAACCTCGTATGGCGCGAGCGCCCGGGTCAGGAACGGCTCATGGCTGACCACCGCGTTGAGTCTCGCCAGGCGGCGGCCCTCGCGGCCTCCCAAGCGTCGCTGCGGCGATTCGATCATGGCGAGACCTCCTCAGCTGCGCGGGCGACGCGCCGGTTCCGGCGCTCGGAGCGGGTGGCGCGCACGGGTTCCGTCCGGGCCGGCAATCGGACGGCGCGCGAAAGGTTGGGGTACTCGGCCGTCCGGTGCGGCAGGGCCATCGCGTCGACGAAATGCTCCTGGAAGCGCGGCTCCACCGCCGTCTCAATCTTCTCGACACGGCGGGCGACATCCTCGATCTCGCGCCGGGCCGCCGCCGAGAGCAGGGCGATGAGCGCGCCCACTCCTGCGGCATTGCCGGCCGGGCCGACCCGAGCGAGGTCGGCGTCCGGGATGAGCCCCAGCACCATGGCGTGGGTGACGTCGATCTGGCTGCCGAACGCTCCCGCGAGACGGATCTCGTCCACGTGGTCAATGCCGGCCTGGTCCATCAGCAGCCGGGCGCCCGCGTAGAGCGCCGCCTTGGCGAGCTGGATCGCGCGCACGTCGTTCTGGGTGATCGTGATGCGCGGCGGTCCG
Source organism: Chloroflexota bacterium (assembly GCA_016875645.1). GTDB lineage: Bacteria > Chloroflexota > Limnocylindria > Limnocylindrales > CSP1-4 > VGPE01. Next base: position 13,182 of record VGPE01000052.1, on the reverse strand, counting down.
TCGTACAGGACGTACGCCCACGTGCGGCCGTCGGGCACGACACGCGGAGTTCGTGCCGCCGCCCCGCCGTCGATGACCCCCTCGGCGGTGATCACTCCCGCGAGGTAGAGCTCGGCGATCACCTCGACGATGCCCGACCCGCAGATGCCCGTCACGCCGGTGCCGGTGCCGTCGGGGCCCACGGACGCGGCGAAGCCGGGGTCGTCCGACCAGCGGCCGGACCCGATGACCCGCACCCGCGGCTCGAGGGTATCGCGGTCAATCCGGACCCGCTCGATGGCACCCGGCGCGGCCCGCTGGCCGGCGCTGATCTGGGCGCCCTCGAAGGCAGGGCCGGTCGGGCTGGAAGCGGCCAGCAGCCGATCCCGGTTTCCCAGCACGATCTCGGCATTGGTGCCGACGTCCACGATCAGGGTCATGGCGTTCGCCCGATGCGGCGCCTGGGCAAGGATCACACCAGCGGTGTCGGCGCCGACGTGCCCGGCGATGCAGGGCAGCACGTAGAGCCGCGCGCCCGGATGGGCCCGGATGCCGATCTCCGCGGCCGTGGTCCGGACCGCCCGGTCCGTTGCGAGGGCGAACGGCGCCGACCCGAGCGGAACCGGGTCGATGCCCAGCAGCAGGTGATGCATCACCGGGTTCCCGACGACGGTCAGTTCCAGGATGTCGCGCGAGTCGACCGCGGCCGTGACCGCAAGCCCGGCCACCAGCTTGGCCAACGCCGCCCGGACGGCACGCGTCATCTCGCCGGCACCTTCGGGATGGAGCATCGCGTACGACACGCGGCTCATCAGGTCCTCGCCGAACCGGATCTGCGGGTTCATCACCCCGCTCGATGCCAGGACCGCGCCGTCCGCCAGGTTCGCCAGGTGGCCGGCGATCGTCGTGGAGCCGACGTCGATCGCCACGCCGAAGGCCCGGTCGTGAAGACCCGGCCAGACGCCGGTGACCTGGTGTCCGTCATGGACGGCCACGGTGACGCGGTGGTCGCCAGCCGCGAGCGCAGGCTGGAGCGCGCGGATCACGGCCAGGCCGGCCTCGAGGCCGGCCAGATCCCACTCACGCTCCAGGGCGTCGAAGAGCCGCGCGAGGTCGCCGCCGGGCCGAGCGAGGTCCGGCCGCTCCACTTCCACGTAATGCAGGCGCACCACCGGGTCGATCTCGAATGCTCGGACGTCGATCCCCTTGCGGACGACCTGGCGGTGGACCTGGCTCTCGGGCGGGACGTCGATCACCACATCGCCGGTCACGTGGGCCGTGCAGCCGAGGCGGCGATCGGGCGTCAGCCCGTGGAGGCGCCGGTACTCGTCCTCGACGGCGCCCGCAGGGGTGAGGTGGCCGGGGACCGACTCGATGCCGTGCTTCGCGAAGCTGCCGAACGCTGGCTGCACCTGGCAGCGGCCGCAGATCCCGCGCCCTCCGCAGACGGAGTCGATGTCCACGCCGAGCGATCGCGCCGCGTCGAGGACCGTTGTGCCCACGGCGACCCGGCCCCGGCGCCCAGATGGGGTGAAGATGACCAGGGGCTCGCGCTCCGCGGCGGGCATCGTCGGCTCAGTCCGGACCGGCGGCCAACGCGGCAGCCGCCGCGGCGCGGCGGCGGTTCACCCGCCGACCGCTGGTCTCGCCCTCCGACCCCGGGCTTTCCCGCTCGCGGTGCTCGCGGATCCAGCGGCTCGCGTCGCGGTCGTTGCCCATGAGGACATCGGCAGCCATGACCGCTGCCCGCACGTCGGGCAGGAGCGGGTTTGTGATGGCGCTGGTGAGCCCGTTCGAGATGGCCATCGAGAGGAAGGGCCCGTTGATCCCCTCTCGGTTGGGCAGGCCGAAGCTGACGTTCGAGGCGCCGCATGTGCTGTTGACACGCAGCTCGTCCCGCAGTCGCCGCAGGATCGCGAACACCTGCCGGCCGGCCGTCGGCAGCGCGCCGATCGGCATCACCAGGGGGTCCACGATGACGTCTTCGCGCGGGATGCCGTGATCGGCTGCGCGCTCGACGATCCGCTTCGCCACCGCGAACCGGACGTCCGGGTCCTCCGAGATCCCGGTGTCGTCATTGCTGATCGCCACCACGGCGGCGCCGTACTTGCGCACGAGCGGCAGAACCCGCTCCAGGCGCTCCTCCTCGCCGGTGACGGAGTTGACCAGCGCCTTGCCCCGGTACACGGCGAGCCCGGCCTCGAGCGCCTCGACGATGGACGAGTCGATCGCGAGCGGGACGTCGACCAGCGACTGGACCAGCTCGATGGAGCGGGCGAGGATCGCCGGCTCGTCGGCGAGCGGGATCCCGGCATTGACGTCGAGTAGGTGCGCGCCGGCGGCGACCTGCGCGAGCGCGTCGCGTTCGACCCGGCTGAAGTCGCCGGCCCGCATCTCCTCGGCGAGGGCCTTGCGGCCGGTCGGGTTGATCCGCTCGCCGATGATCGTGAACGGCCGGTCGCCGCCGATCACGACGTCCCTGGTGGCCGACGATAGAACGGTCTGCGTCATCCGCCGGCCTCCCCCACGGGCTCGTGTTCGGCGCCACCCGAGGCGACGAGGGCGCTCAACCGCTCCTTCGGGTATTCGGCCTCCAGCCGGCCGGCCTCGGTCTCGGCCACGGCCCTGAGATCGTCGCCGCAGGGGCGCGCCACGCGCCGCCACTGCTCGATGTAGCGATCGAACTGCTTGAGGTCCGCCTTGACTGCGGCCCGGTCGATGGCCACCTGGAAGCGCGGGTGCAGGACGATCTTGTGGCTCTGGCGGCGGTCCTTCGCGATCACCTGGGCCGGGATGTCGCGCCACCAGATCACGGTGAGCGTGGCTGCCATCAGGCGTGCGTCCCGGCGAACGCCAGGATCGAGGTGCGCAGGTCACCCAGCCCGACGTGCCGGTGCTCGAATGCCAGGCCGAGGCGGTCGGCTGCGTCTGTTGCCTGCGCGAGAATCGAGGCATCCTCGGACTGCGCCAGGTGAACGACCCGGCGGTAATTGCCGAAGTAGACGGCGCGGAACTCCGGGTGGCGGTCGATGCCCAGGCCTCGCCAGACCAGCCGCTCGAAGTTCCGAGCCAGGAAGTCCGTGAGGTAGAACGTGCCGGGTTCTTCCTCCGCGAGCCGCGCGAAGGCGGCGGCGCCCGCGTAGAACTCGTAGCAGTGGGCGCCCGGCAGCCGCTCGATCCCCTCCGCCTCGAGCAGGCGGTCGAGGCCGCCGCCGGTTCCGCAATCGGCGTAGGCCACGAAGATCCGGTCGCCGTAGACCGGCCGCGCCGCCGCAATCGCCTCTCGAACGGCCGCAGCGATTCGCTCGGGCCGATTGTGGAGGTCGGGCCGCAGGCAGGTCACGTCCACGCCCGGCAGGCCGCGGGTCACTTCGGCAAGCTCGCGCGCGAGCGCGCCACAGCCGATCACCAGCGCCCGCGGGGTCGCCGCGGGGACGGGTGCCTCAGGCGGCCGCACGTCGCTTTGCGACCAGCGCACGAGCAGTCTCGGCGGCAACGGCGGCGTCGCGGCAGTATGCGTCCGCGCCGACGGCAGCGCCGAACTCCTCGTTGAGCGGCGCGCCACCGACGAGCACGATGTAGTCGTCGCGCAGGCCGCGCTTCTTCAACTCTTCGATCACGACCTTCATGTACGGCATCGTCGTCGTGAGGAGGGCGGACATCCCCAGGATGTCCGCGTTGTGCTCCAGGAGCGCGTTGATGAACTTGTCGGCGTCGGTGTTGATGCCGAGGTCCACCACGTCGAAACCAGCACCCTCGAGCATCATCCCGACGAGGTTCTTGCCGATGTCGTGGATGTCGCCCTTCACGGTGCCGATCACGACGGTCCCCTGCCGCACGGCGCCGGTCTCGGCGAGCAGCGGGCGCAGGATGGCCATCCCGGCCTTCATCGCGTTCGCGGCGAGGAGGACCTCCGGCACGAACAGGATGCCGTCCCGGAAATCGATGCCGACGATGCGCATCCCCTCGACGAGGGCGTCGTTGAGGACCTTCTCCGCGTTCCAGCCGCGGTCGAGGAAAATGTTGGTCCCCTCGGTGATGGCATCCGCGATTCCGTCGTAGAGGTCGCTGTGCATCTGCTCGGTCAGCTCTTCGTCGGACAGCGACGCGAGGTCGATGTCCGGGCTGTCGTCGGTCACTGAGAACCCCCGGGATGAGGTCGAGGCCGGACCCGTTGCGTGGTGTTCCACATCGTGGAACCGTGCCGTATAGTGGAAAGGCCGACCGTAGGGTAGCGAACAAGGGAGCCCGATGTCGAGAGTCCAGGCCATTGAACGCGCCGTCGCCGTCCTCGCCGCCCTCGGCGGCGGACCCATCGGGGTGACCGAGGTCGCCGAACGTGCCCGCCTCCCCAAGAGCACCGCGGCGCGCCTCCTTGGCACCCTGGCCCACGAGGGCGTCGTGGAGCAGGTCCCAGGCGACACGCGCTACCGACTGGGGCCGCGCATCGTGGCACTCGCGGCGAGTGTCCGGCCCACCCGCAGCCTGGTACCACTGGCGCGGCCGCACCTCGCTGCGCTGGCGGACCGCGTCGGGGAGGCGGCCGGACTGTCGATCCCCGATGGATCCCTGGTCCACTACGTCGACCAGGTCGCGAGCGCGCACCCGGTGGGCGTGCGCGACTGGACCGGCACACGCCTGCCGATGCACGCGGTCTCGTCCGGCCTTGTCATGCTGGGACACCTGCTGCCTGCGGACGTGGAGCGGTTTCTGGCCCAGCCGCTGGAGCGGTTCACGGACCGGACGGTCGTGGAGCCGGACGCGATCCGCGACCGACTGCGGCGTGTCCGGCGCGACGGTGTCGCCTGGACACGCGAGGAGTACGCGGAAGGGATCACCTCCGTCGCGGCACCCATCGCGGGCGAGGACGGCGAGATGGTCGCTGCGGCGCACATTCACGGGCCCGCCTACCGCTTCCCGCCTGCAGGCGGCGAGTCGGCCGTGACCGAGGCCCTGATCGCCACGGCGAACCGGATCTCCGCACGCATCCGCCAGATCGCCACTGCCGGGCCAGCGGCGGACGCGCCGTGACAATCCGGCGCGTTCGTGTCGACGCGCTGTTGGCGCCCGGCACCGCCGATTGCAGCGGACCCCTTCCCATGGCGAGTCGATGCCGCTATCATGCCGCGGACATGCGCTCGAGATGCGCCGCTCCGTTTCGCTGTCTCTGTCGCCGGCGAGTGCCGGTGACGGCCGAACGCGGGTAGGCACAGCCCCACCCCTCGGCCCCGGCCTCGCGAAAGCCGACTCGTCGCCCCACCCGGGGCGACCGTTCTCCACCCCGGTCCCAACGTCGCGAGGTCAGTTCGTGTCCAGCCTGCTCACACCTCCCGCCCGGTTCGTCGATCCCCGAGGCCAGCGCTTCGGTGCCGGTTTCTCGGCCGTGATCCTGGCCGGTGCGATCGTCTTCAACGCCGTCCCCGTGGTCGCCCTTGTGGCGCTCGCGCTGCTCGCCAGTTCGGCGCTCGGAACGCGGTATTGGCTGCTTGGCAAGCCGTGGCCGGCGATCCGCCGAACGCTGCGCCTCGGCCCGGCCGAGCTCGAGCATGAGTACCCGCCGCGCTTCGCCCAGGCGCTGGGCTTCATCGCCCTCGCACTCGGCCTGATCGCGTTCGTGGCAGGAATCCCCATCCTCGGTTGGGCCCTCGTCGCCGCCGTGATCGGTCTCCAGACGCTGCTCGCCGTCACGGGGATCTGCGTCGGCTGCAGGCTGTACTTCCTGCGCTGGTACGTCCCGAGCCTCTACGCGCGGCTAATCAGCCGCACCCCGAGCGGGACCGGCATCCCCAACACCAGCCTCCGCTCACCCGCGGCATCGCCGGATTGACCGCATGACGGACCGCGCGTCGAAGCAGCAGCCCGCCGCGCGCGGGAGCCGTTGACCACCGTTCTCCTCGTCCGCCACGGGCTGACCGCGCAGACCGGCCACGCACTGTCGGGCACGACGCCCGGCGTGCACCTCGACGAACGCGGGCGGCGCCAGGCGGAGGCGCTGGCAGACCGTCTGAAGGGTGTCACGCTCGACGCGGTCATTTCGTCACCCCTCGAGCGGTGTCTGGAGACCGCAGAGATGACGGCAGCCGGCCGCGGCCTCACGGTGCAGGTTGACGCGGGCCTGCGCGAGACCGGTTACGGCGATTGGACCGGCCTGAAGTTGCGCGACCTGCGGCGTGAGCCGCTCTGGAAGGTTCTGATGGCCGCGCCATCGGCGGTGACCTTCCCCGGCGGCGAAGCGTTCCGGGACGTGCAGGCTCGTGCCGTCGGCACGATCCGGGCCTGGAACGAGCGGCTCGGGCCCGACGCGACCTACCTCGCCTGCACGCACGCCGACGTCCTGGCATCGATCGCACTGGACGCTGCGGGCGCGCATTTCGACCAGATCCACCGCTTCGCCTTCGCGCCCGGCTCGCTCAGCGTGATCCGATACGGGCCCTCGCCGGTGGTGATCCGCCTCAACGACGATGCGACCTCGCTCCCCGACCTCCTCGCGCCGCCGGAGCGGCGAGGGCGGCCGCGCGGGATTCGGCCCCGGACGCGGTAGAGTCGAGGGACACAGCTTCCTCGGCTCGCACCGCGTGCCGCCCGGAGACCCGATGCCCCGACGCCGCTTCATCTTCGACTCGCCGGACCGCTTCATCGTTGCCGCCCTCGGCGAGCCGGGGCACCGATCCTTCTTCCTCCAGGCTGCCAAGGGCCGCAACGTCGTGACTCTGGCCCTCGAGAAGGCCCAGGTCGCCGTGCTCGCGGAGCGATTGGGCGCGCTCCTCGACGAGATCGAGCGCCGCGGTGTGGACCTGCCCGACGGCACGTCGGACCCGACCGGGACGGGCTTCCAGGAGCCCCATGTCGAGGCGTTTCGCGTCGGGACGATGACCATCGCCTGGGACGGAACCAGCGAATCGATCCTGGTCGAGGCGCGGGCCGTGAGCGACGATGATGACGAGACCGACGAGCCCGTCGAGGTCGACGATGACGAGGAGCACGGCCCCGACATCTTCCGGGTCCGTCTCGACGCGCCATCTGCTCGCGGATTCATCGCGCATGCGATCGAGGTCGTCGCGGCCGGCCGACCGCCCTGCCCGCTGTGCGGCCTGCCCCTCGACCCCGAGGGCCACATCTGCCCGCGCCGCAACGGGTACATGCACTAGGTGCCGCGATGGACGGCAACGCCGAGGACCGGCTGACACTCGAAGCCGCGGATGCGCTCGAGGTGATGCGCGAGGGCGAACTCGAAATCGTGGGGCGCCTGGTCGACGCGTCCAACCTCAACCTGTACTGCACGATCACCCGCCCCTGCCCGGAAGCCGCATCCGAGCCGGACGTGGTGATCAACTGCGTCTACAAGCCGATCCGCGGCGAGCGGCCCCTCGACGACTTCCCGGACGGCACCCTGGCGTACCGGGAGGCCGCGGCATACGTGGTCTCTGAGGCGCTCGGCTGGTCGATCGTCCCGCCGACGATCCTGCGCGACGGCCCACTGGGTCGCGGCATGGTCCAGCTCTGGATCGACGTGGACCCCGAGCGCGACGTCATCGAGCTGATTCGAGCCGGTCACCCGGGCCTGCGTCGAGTTGCCCTGTTCGACGCGATCGTCAACAACGCGGACCGCAAGGGCGGACATCTGCTGCCCACGCCGGACGGGCACATCTTCGGCGTCGACCACGGGGTCACGTTCTCGCCCGATCCGAAGTTGCGGACGATCCTCTGGGGCTGGCGCGGGCAGCCGCTCGATGAGGCAGAGCTCGCCATGCTCGATGATCTGCGCGGGCAACTCGCGGGCGAGCTCGGGACCCGCCTGCACGCGCTCCTGGCACCCGATGAAGTGCGGGCGACCGAACGCCGCGTCGCGCGACTGCGCAGCCGCGGCCGCTTCCCGCAGCCCGACCCGGACCGTCCCGCGATTCCCTGGCCGCCCTTCTAGCCGCGGTCCCGCCGCCCGACGCTCAGCGCGCTACCGGCGCGTCGGCCCCGACGCCTGGCGCCGGTTCGGCCTCCCAGGCCATGACGGCGATCCCCGCGCCCGGGAAGAAGCGCGAGAGCTCGATGTCGCTCTCCACGCCCTCCACGGCATAGCGGTTCACCCATGCGTGGTCCAGCTCGCGAATCGGCTCAGCATCCGGCGGGTCTCCAGCCCGACCGATGCGCACGCGTGTAAGCAGGATGAACGAACCCGTTGGCCGCGCAATGGCCCGCCCGGGATCGTATCCGGGGAGCGAGGGCAGCTCTCCGTCGACGACGTAGGGGTTCATTCGCAGCCGCACGCGATGCCACGCCGCGTGGAATGGGACCACGGTCTCAGGCGGGGCTGCCACAACCAGCAGGTCGTCGACCGCAACCGAGGCCCACGGCGTGCCGGGCACGATCTCCGGCTCCGCTGTGACCCCGCCGCCCGGCAGCAACGCAAGTGTCGGTGCCTCGACCACGACGGACGTGAAGGAAGCAAGCAGGTCGGAGAGGAGGGGCTCGGCAACGACCCGGCCGCCCAGCCGCCCCGTGGCGGTGTACGCCTCGAGCGAGATCACCACTGCCGTTGGCTCCTCGGTACGTGCGCTCAGCGTGCCACGGGCTCGACCACATGCGTGAGACCCGTCCGTACCATCGGTGCCGCGGACTTTGTACCAATGGGCGGTGGACGCCCCGTGTTTCGGCCAGGGGAGGTTGGCGTGACGGCGTTCGACATGCCGCTCGAGGAGCTGCGCGCATATCAGCCCCAGCGCGAGGAACCGGCGGACTTCGATGACTTCTGGTCGGGCACGCTTGGCGCCGCGCGCGAGCACCCGATCGACGTGACGATCGAGCCGGTGGACAACGGCCTGCGGATGGTCGAGACCTTCGACGTGACCTTTCGTGGCTTCGCAGGCCAGCCGATCCGCGCCTGGCTGGTCCTGCCCGCCGATCGCCGAGGGCCGCTCCCATGTGTGATCGAGTACATCGGCTATGGCGGCGGGCGCGGCATGCCCGTGGAGCGCATCACGTGGGCGGCCGCGGGCTTCGCCAATCTCGTGATGGACAATCGCGGTCAGGGCACGTGGGGCCCGGTAGGCGGGACCCCCGATGCTGTTCCCGAGAGCGAGCCGGCCCACCCGGGCTACATGACGCGCGGCATCCTCGATCCTGCCGACCATTTCTACCGCCGGCTCATGACCGATGCGGTCCGGGCCGTCGATGCCGTTCATGAGATCGCCGAGGTGGACCCCGCGCGAATCGCCGCCTACGGCCGCAGCCAGGGTGGCGGCCTCGCCCTGGCAGTGGCCGGCCTCGAGCCGCGCATCGGCACGCTCCTCTCGGACGTCGCGTTCCTCTGCCACTTCCGCCGGGCGACCCAGATCACCGAGGCCGAGCCGTACGGCGAGATCGTGCGCTACCTGCGCTACCACCGCGACCGGGTCGAGCGGGTGTCCGCACCCTTGCGTACTTCGACGGGATGAACTTCGCGGCCCGCGCCCGGGCGAACGCGATCTTCTCGGTCGGCCTCATGGATGACACCTGCCCGCCATCGACCGTCTTCGCGGCGTATAACCACTACGCGGGGCCAAAGCAGATCCGGGTCTGGCCCTTCAACGTCCACGAGCGCGGCGGCCCGCACCAGTTGACCGAGCAGATCCGCTACCTTGCGGGCACGTGGGGGGTCTGAGCGTGGAGCGTGCCGGCGCCGGGCGGCGGGGCCTGCGATGCTCAGCGGAGCCGGCGATCAGCGGCCCACGGACTCCAGCAGCCGGACCAGGATCGCGGCCTGCTCGCGCGCGTCGTCGAGGGCGTTGTGCGTATGCGGCCGGTCGACCGGGTAGCGCTCCAGGATCGCCAGGCGCCCGGTGTCGCCCCACCGGCGGACCTCCGCGAGGTGGCGCCCGAGATAGAGCGCCTTGATGTCGAGCGCGGTGTGCCCGAACGGGTTGCGCCCGAGGTAGCGCCACGCGTAATCGGCAACGAACATCCAGTCGAAGGGCGCGTTGAACGCCACGAAAATGGGCTGGCCTTCGCCACAGGTCAGGCCCAGCCATGCCTCGAGCGCGAGCAGCGCCTCGTCGGGCTCGATCCCCGTCGCGGCCAGCCGCTCCCGGGTCAGGCCGTGGATGGCCTCGGCGTCTGCGCTCCACGGGCGGTCGGGCTGAGGCCGGATCTCCACGCTGAACCCTTCTTCCGGGTCGTCCACGCGGCAGGCACCGATTGCGATGAGGCTGCCCGAGCTGGGCGTCGGGCCGGACGTCTCGACGTCCACGCTGATCCAGACCTCGTCGGCCACGCTGCCCCTCCTGAAACGATCCGGCGGATACTAGCCGTGCCGCCGGCCGGCGACGGGCGGGACACGAGCGCGAGCACGACGAGGGACACCGCCATGCACGAGAACGCCCCCACCGACAACCTGGCGCAGATCGTCGAATCCGCCCGGCGGCTCGGCGTGGAGCTCGACGAGAGCGAAGCCGCCGAGTGGCTGGCCGCCATGGAGACCGAGGCCGCCGGCGGCGACATCGTCATCGACGTCGATTCGGGCGTCTACGGCCACCGTGTCACGATGCTCGACTTCACCCCCGGTGAACTGGCCAGGTTCCGCGAGATCGGGAAGATCGTCGGCTTCGACGACCGGCCCAACGTCGCCACGGCCCTCGCCCTGTCCGGCTCCGCCGCGCAGAGCAAGATCCAGTCCTACCCCGGTGACGCGGACTTCTTCGAGCGCGTCCACATCACCTCGGACACCCGCGACGACGCCTGCCGGATCCTGCGTGACCTGATGCGCGACAAGGCGCTCTCGACCCTGGTCGGGCCGACATACCGGCTGTGGGAGGTCAAGTTCGGGGTCTACCCGTTCGATTGCGATCGCGGCGGCCAGCCCCAGCACGCGGGAAGCACCATCTCCTGGAACCCGGCGGAGGTCCAGGCCGGCGCGGTCGCCGTCGAGCGCGACCGGGAGACGGTGGAACTGCGCTGGGATGACCTGGGCGTGCCGGAGACCGGCTGGTGCAAGCTGGACTGGATCGTCGCGGACCCGGCGCGCCACGCCCTCGCCAACGCGAGCAACGTGCTCGACGTCACGTGGGAAGCTCCGGACGGGACGATCACGCCGCTCGACAAGTTCATCGATCCATACTTCCAGGAGGTCTACCTGGAGGCGGAGTCTCTGCCGCTCTTCAACCGGCTGGTGTCGCAGCTCTCGTCCGATGCCGTCGACACGTACGTGGACGACCTCGAGCACGAGGTCCACAAATACGTCACACGCGACCGGAACTTCGGCAAGGCAGCGCGGCGCATGTACAACGTGTTCCGCCTGACGGGGCGCTACGCCGAAGCCGCCTACCTGCGGGAGCTCTTCGACGAGCCGACCACGGCCCTCTACCAGATCGCGGCGCTGATCCGGACCCTGGACGAGGCGGACCGGCCCGGCGCGGCGTTCGACAACGAGATGCTGATCAGCCAGACGGACTCCCTCATCATCTCGGCGGTCGCGGCGCTGGAGGGCAAGGCCGAGACCGACATGGTCCGCGCGCTGCTCTCGGTGCGCGACAACCTTGGCCGTGCCACCGGCGGCGAGGCCCGCAGTGCCGAGGTGGAGCAGGTGCGCAGCGGCGCGATCGCCGCGGTCAACGACTACTTCGAGCGGCGCCTACTGGGCATGCCCCAGATCGCGGCGTACCTCGATGACCTGGCGCAGCGCGAGGCCAGCGGCGGCTGACGACGGTTCCGGCGATCGGCCGCCGTCGCGGCGGACGGCCTATTCGAACGCCGCGGTTGCCCCTCCCAGGGCATCGATCTCGATCTGCACCACGTCCCCTGCGGTGACCCAGCGCGTCGCCACGAGGCTGCCCAGGGTCACGAATTCGCCCGCCCGCAACGCCCTGCCCCGGGCCGCCATGCTTGACGACAGCCACGCGAGCGCCTCGAGCGGGTGGCCCAGGATGTCCGCGCCGCGGCCGGAGCCCACTTCCTCGCCGTTGATCAGCATCCGGCCCACGAGCGCCGCAAGGTCGAGGGTCCGCCACTCGGTCACCGGCCGGCCCAGCACGCAGCCGGCGTTGAAGAAATCGTCGGCGATGAGCGTCGGGGTGTCAAGGGTCGTGAAGTCCGCGTAGCGGTCGTCCACGACCTCGATCGAGGCATGGATCGACGCCACGGCGTCGTCGGCTGTGTCGCGTGACAGCGGCATCGCCACGTCCCGTCCCAGGCGAACGGCGATCTCGCACTCCACGCCCAGCCGGACGTGCGCCGCGGTCCGGAAGGTGCCCCGTTCCTCGAAGACCGTGGGAGCGAACACCTCGCCGGCGCACGGGTTCGGGATGCCCAGGAACGCCTGCATGACCGGCGTGGTGCAGCCGATCTTGTGACCGGCGAGTTCACCGAACCCGGCGACGCTCAGCGCTCGATTGACCGCCGCCTGGAGGCGGTAGGCCTCGGACTCGTCGGCCGGACGCCAGCGGGCAGGCAGACGCGCGAGCGCGCCGCGTCGCAGGCGCACCTCGGCGATGTGGGCGACAGCCGCCGCGACGTCCTGTTCCTTCACTCCGGGGGCAGGCTACCGGACGGAGTCGACGCCCCGATCGTGGTTCTCGCGGCCGCCGCGGGCGACGTCCTGCACTTCGTCGAGTTCGCGGCGCTCCACCTCGCCGGCCAGGGCCACGCCGGCGGCCCCGAGACCCAGCGCAACCGCGCCGGCGCGCACCTCGGCCTCGACCGCCTCCACGAGCTCGCCGTGGCCGGGCTGCATCTCGGGCGTCGTCAGCCCGGGGTCATCGCGATAGGCCTCATCGTGATCGACCCGCTCCTGTCGGTCTCGCATCGCGAACCTCCAATCGCTCGACGGAGCGTCTCATGATCGGCGCGACCGAGGCGAGAGCCGGTCAGCACGGTCGGAAAGGGCCGTTGCGATCCGCTTGCAATTGTCAGAACGGCTTGCTGAACATCAGGTAGACGATCAGCACCAGCGCGCCCCCGCCCACTGCGAGCAGCTCCCACGCACGGGCCCGACTGGCCAGTAGCGCCTGCAGGCGAGCAGGATCAGGTTCGCCGGCCGGGAACTCCTTGCCACGAATGTGTAGCGCTGGCCCGCGGCGCCGCGGAGCGCACTGAACCAGGTGTTGCCGCGCAGCGTCATGTAGACGGCGATCGCGATGAGCAGCGCCAGCGACGCCCAGATCCAGAGCCGGCCGCTGGTCCACCAGCCGCCGACGATGCCGGATGCGATGCCGCTGAGCAGCAGGACCAGCAGGAAGA
>VGPE01000051.1 GCA_016875645.1 Chloroflexota bacterium | reverse complement strand
AGCGGTGAATCACTCATCGGGACCATTGTGCTCCGCTGCCGTCGGCCGCCAGGGCCGACCCGAGGTCGTCACGCAATCTGAGCAGGGCCGTCCGGATCCGCGTCTTGGCGGTTCCGAGCGGGATGCCCTCCGCCCCGGCCACCTCGACATGGGTGAGGCCGCGGATGAAGGCGAGTTGCACGGCCCGGCGCTGCTCCTGGGGGAGCTTCACCAGCGCGCGCTGCAGCTGTTCGCGCCGGAGGGTCTGCCAGACCTCATCGTGGACGTCGTCGGGTGCTTCGGTGAACTCCAGGTCCACCACGGCCGTGCGCCGGCGGACGCTTTCCTCGCGCCGGATGAGGTCGATGGCCTTGTTGCGCGCCATGCGCATGAGCCAGGGTCCCAGCGACCCGCGCGCCGGGTCGAACCGACCGGGTTCACGCCAGATCGTCATGAACACGTCCTGTGTGACTTCCTGGGCGAAGCGGTCGGCCCGCGTGACCCGTAGGGCGATCGCGTGGATCGCGCCCGAGAAACGCTCGTGCAGCCGTTCGAGTGCCCGCTCGTCGCCCTCTGCGATCCGGGCGAGCAGGGTTGCGTCGTCCACGATCCCCCACGTTCTCGTCCAGCCCGGGTAGCACGCAAGGTCTGTCGGGGAGCCGCTCGATTATATCCAGCGGGCGCGTGGCGACGCCGCCGCAAGTGGAAAGGGACTCGCTGCGGCGCCGGCGGATTGGCCGCGAAATCCAAGGACCTTCCGGATCAGACGGCTGGCGCCGGGTCCGGCTCGCCTGATCGCGCGACGATCGCGTCCCAGAGCGCACGGCGATGCGCCGACGAGAGGCGCGTGGACGGCACCCGGTCGAACGGGCGCGGACGGCGATCGAGATAAACTCGGCCGCCGGGGCGCGCTTCCGCCGGGTCGGTCGCGAGCCAGAGGACCGTGTCGGCGCCCTGCTCGGGGGTGCGCAGGATGGGCGCCATCACGCGGTGAAAGGCCGGGAGCGCGTCGGCGAGACCGGGCGTGTCGGCCCAACCCGGGTGCATCGCGTTCACTGTCACGCCGGAGCCCCGCAGCCGGCGCGCCCACTCGCGGACCAGGGCGACCTGGACGCGTTTCGCCCGGGCGTAGGCCCGGGTTCCGTCGAACGGCTCGGCCCCCCACTCGAGGTCGTCGAGGCGCACGCCCTGGGTGTACATGCCGCCAGACGTGATGCTGACCACCAGTCCCCGGCTGCGTCGGAGCAGCGGCAGCAGCCGCCCGACGAGCAGGAACGGGCCGACGACCAGGGTGGCGAGGGTCGCCTCGATGCCGTCCTCGGTCTCGCGCCGCTCGGGGAAGATGGCGCCCGCGTTGTCGACCACGACGTCCAGCGCCGGCTCGGTCGCGAGGACCCGGTCCGCCGCGGCGCGCACCGACGCCAGCGACGACATGTCGGCGACGACCAGCGGAAAGCGGTCCTGGCCGTGCCGCTCCGCCAGTTCGTCCCGGATGCGCGCCAGGCGTTCCTCGCTCCGCCCGACCAGCACCACGCGTGCGCCAAGCGACGCGAGGCCCTCCGCAATGACCCGCCCGAGGCCCGAGGTGGGCCCGGTGACGAGCGCAGTGCGGTCTCGCAGCGCGTCGGGCGCTGGCGCCTCCCAGGCGTAGAGCCGGCGTCGAACCCGGAAGCCCGGCGCGGTGAAGCTGGCGACCACGGTGATCTCGAGCAGATCGTCGATGAGTGAGCGTGGATCCATGCAATCCTTCCGCGAGGCGTCATGCGAATGATGGGTGGCGCCCGGGCGTGCCCTCTCCAGGCACCTCTGCTCTTCATTCGCGGCACGAGGACTTCCAGATGCCCCGCCTTCGCGAACAGCTCCAGACCAGCCTGCCGGTTGAGGAGACCTTCGCATTCGTTGCCGATTTCGCCAACGCGAGCACCTGGGACCCGGGCGTCGCAACCGCGGAGCGGCTCGATTCCGGCCCGCTCGGAGTTGGCGCGCGATTCCGATTGGGCGTCCGGATGCGAGGCCGCGTCGCGCCGATGGAATACCGGATCACCACGTTCGACCCTCCGCGGCGGGTTGTCTTGACGGGTGAGGGCTCTGGCGTGAACGCGATCGATGACATCCGGTTCGAGCCGTCCGGCTCCGGCACTCGGATCGAGTACGTCGCCGACATCCAGCTGCAGGGTCTCGCGAGGCTGCTCACGCCGTTCCTGGGCGGGACGTTCGCCAAGATCGCCAGCGACGCCGTCGGCGGCATGCAGCGAGGTCTCGACGACCTCGCGCGGAAGCGGAGCGCCTGAGCCGACAGCTGGAGCCCACGACCGGCCCCGCGCCCCGCCGAAATGCGACGAATTCGTCGCATCGACCCATCCGAGCGGCCCTCCCGTCCGAACAATTGGCGATGGATCACATGAAGGTCGCAGTTGTCGGCGCGGGAATCAGCGGCCTCACGGCCGCGTACCTGCTCAATCGCGACGGCCACCAGGTTCGCCTCTTCGAGCAGGAGACGCGCATCGGCGGCCACACCCGCACCCTGACGGTCGAGGGGCCGTCGGGCGCGATCCCGGTCGATACCGGCTTCATCGTGTACAACGAGCACACCTACCCGCTGTTCACCGGGCTTCTCCGCGAGCTGGGTGTCGCGACGCAGCCGTCCGACATGTCCTTCAGCTCGGTCTGCCGCGCGTGCGGCACCCAGTTCAGCTCGCGCGGGGTTGCGGGCGTCTTCGCCAGCCCGGCATCGGTCGTGCGGCCGTCGCACTGGTCGATGGTCCGTGACGTGTTCCGCTTCTACGACGACGCGCGCCGGACGATGGCAACCGGCTCCGCGAGCGAACTGACCCTGGGCGAATACCTCGATGACCGCCGGTTCGGGACGGCGTTCCGCAACCACTTCATCATCCCGGTCACGTCGGCGGTCTGGTCGACGGGCATCCGCTCCGTCCTGGACTTCCCGGCGGACTACCTGCTGCGCTTCCTCGACAACCACGGCCTGATCGGTTACCCGTCCACCGTCCGCTGGCGCACGATCCAGGGCGGGTCGCACCAGTACGTCCGCCGGATCACGGACACGCTGCCGGACGATGCGGTGCGGTCGGGGAGCGCGGTTGCGTCGGTGACGCGCAGCGCCGCGGGTGTGACCGTGGTGACCGAAGACGCCGCTTGCGAGGCGTTCGACGCCATCGTGATGGCCACGCATGCGGACACGGCCCTGCGACTGCTCAGGGATGCCGATGCGCGCGAACGGGGCGCCCTCGCCGGCTTCGACTACACGGACAACGAGGTGGTTCTCCACACCGACGAGCGCCTGCTGCCGCGCCGCGCGCGCGCCCGCGCGTCCTGGAATGTGGAGACTGACGATTGCCGCCGGCCGGTTGACTCCCTCACCATGACGTACCACATGAACCGCCTCCAGGGCCTCCCGGGCCCGATCCAGTACGCCGTCTCGGTCAACCCGGGCAATCGGATCCGCCCGGAGCACGTGATCTCATCGGTGACCATGAGCCACCCGCAGTACACGTTCCGGACGCTGCACGCCCAGGGGGCATTGCGCGCGGTCCAGGGGCACCGCAACACGTTCTACGCCGGCGCCCACCTCGGCTACGGCTTCCACGAGGACGGTTGCCGATCGGGCTACGAAGCGGCCGAGGCGGTCACATCGGCTGCCCGCGAGCAGGCGGCATGAACTCGCATCTCCTGGAGGGCAAGGTCCGGCACCGCCGGTCGCGTCCGGCGGTCTACGAACTGCAGCACGACGTCTTCTACTTCGCCCTTGACCTCGCCGAACTCGACTCGGTGGCACGTCGCCTGCGCCTCGTGAGCCGCAACCGCCGCAATGTCGTCTCGTTCCGCGACGAAGACCATCTGGCCGTGGGCGGCGGTCCGTTGCGCGCGCAGATCGACCGGCACCTCGGCGACGTCGGGATCGATCCGGCGGGGCTGTCCGTCACCCTGGTGGCGAACCTGCGGGTGCTGGGGTACGTGTTCAACCCGGCCAGCTTCTACCTCTGCCGCGACGCCGATGGGCGGCTCGCCGCGGTGGTGATCGACGTGCACAACACCCACGGCGATCGGCATGTCTATCCCCTCCTGCCCGACGGGGGCATCGGCGACGCCGGCACGCGCTTCCGGGCCTCGATGGACAAGGCGATGTACGTCTCGCCGTTCATCGACATGGCGGCGCGGTATACCGTTTCCGTGCTGGATGAACCGGATCGGCTGCGAATCGCGATCGTGGAAACCGAGCACGGCGAGGAGCTGCTCACGGCAACCCTGGTGCTGCGCCGGGTGCCGCTGACCGATCGTTCGCTCGCCCGGATGCTGGTGCGGTACCCGCTCGTGACGCAGAAGACCATCGCCGCGATCCACTGGCACGCGCTCCATCTCTGGCGCCGTGGAATCCGCTTCCACCGTCACGGGGCAGCCGCCCGATGATTTCGCGCCGCCTCGCCGTGCGCCCGGCCGGCCTGGCAGCGACCGTGCTGGCGGGGGCGGCACGCCGGGTCGGCCTGGCGGCCGCCGCGAAGATCCGCGTGGGCTGCCTGACGATCGTGCTGCCGGATGGCTCGCGGCGCGTCGTGGGCGATCGGTCGTCCAGCCGGCAGGCGGAGATCCGCTTCCACGATGAGGCGGCCCTTGCGCACATGCTCCTGCACGGCGAGACCGGCGCCGGCGAGGCGTACGTCGACGGCGGCTGGTCCAGCCCCGATCTCGTCGCGCTGCTGGAGCTGGCAGCCCTCAACCGCGAGGACCTCGCGCTGTCGGCGGGCTGGTGGCGCGTGCCCGGACAGCTGGGCCGGACGGCCGCCCATCGGCTGCGCCGCAACACGATCGCCGGGGCGCGGCGCAACATCGCCGCCCACTACGACCTCTCCAACGACCTGTACCGGCTGTTCCTCGACGAGACGATGACCTACTCGTCGGCTGTCTTCGAGACGCCCGACCAGCCGCTGGCCGACGCGCAGCGCAACAAGTACCGCCTCATCGCCGAGGGGGCCGGGATCGCCGCCGGGCAGCACGTCCTGGAGATCGGGACCGGTTGGGGCGGCTTCGCCATCTACGCCGCCGGCGAACTCGGCGCGCGGGTCACGACGCTCACCATCTCCCGGGCCCAGGCGGACCTCGCCCGCGACCGAGTGCGCGAGGCCGGCCTCGCCGACCGCGTGGACGTGCAGCTGCGCGACTACCGCGAGATCGAGGGCACCTACGACGGCATCGTCTCCATCGAGATGTTCGAGGCCGTGGGCGCGGAGTACTTCGCGACGTTCTTCGAGGCGTGCGATCGGGCCCTCCGCCCGGGTGGCCGCCTGAGCATGCAGACGATCGCCTTCCCGCACCGCGCCTACGAGCGCCAGCAACGCGGCGCCAACTGGATCCAGCAGTACATCTTCCCGGGCGGGCTGCTGCCGTCGCTCGCGGCGATCGAGGAAGCGGTCCAGGAGACGCGGTTCCTGATCCCGGGCGTCCGCGACATCCGCGAGGACTACGTCCGGACGCTGCGGGCCTGGCGGACGACGTTCCTCTCGAAGACGGACCAGGTCCGGGCACTCGGCTTCGACGAGCGCTTCATCCGGACCTGGGAGTACTACCTCGCGATCAGCGAGGCGGGGTTCGCCACCGGTCTCTCGCAGGACTATCAGATCGTGCTGGAGAAGCGGCGCGGCCTCGATCCGGTGTGAGCGAGGGCGTCGGCGCCCCGTCCCGGGCCACCTTCCCGATCCGCCTCGCGCGGTTCGCGCGCCTGCCGCTGCTGGTGTACGGCGTCACGGGCCGGACCTCCGCGGGCGTTACGCTCACAGACGGCCGGTTGCACGCCCGGTTCGGATTCCTCCGCGCAGACATGCCGCTTGCGAACATCGAGCGCTGGGAGATCAGCGGCCCCTATCGCTGGTGGCGGGCGATCGGCGTCCGAGGCACGTGGGGTCAGCCGGAGCTTACGTTCGGTGGCAGTGCCCACGGCGGGGTGTGTCTGTTCCTGCGCGAGCCGGTCCACATCGGCTGGCTGGACGTCCGGCGGCTGTACCTGACCCTGGATGACCTCGACGGGTTCGGCGCGGCGCTTGCGGCGCACGGCATCCCGGGCGAGGATCTCCGGGCCGGCGCCGGCCGGCCGGTCACGCGGGCGCCGGCTCCGCGAACGTGAGCAGGCGGGCGGGTGTGCGGACCATGAACGCCTCGATGGCGTCCTCGCCCACGCCCATCTCCCGCAGCCGGGGCAGGAACCGCTCCAGGACCCAGGCGTAGCCCGGGCCGCCGAACATCCGCAGCGACGACTTCCAGCAGATGTCCTGGCTGAGCACGATCCGGTCGCGGTAGCCGGCGTCGATCAGGCCGGGGATCGCCGCGGCGACCTCCCACGCCTCGGTCGGGTCGAGCACGTGCGGCTCCACGCCCAGGGTGTCGAACGCCACGCTGATGCCGCGGGCGAGCAGTTCCGTGATGAACGGGGTGTCCTTCGCGATGCTGTCCGAGTGGCCCAGGATCACCCGGCCCAGGTCCACACCCTCGTCCGCCACGATGTCCAGGATCTCGTGCTTCTCGGCGCCCACGCCGCCCAGGTGGATCACGATGCACGCACCCGTCAGGCGTGCAGCGCGGGCGGCGGCGCGCATGCTCGTGCGCTCGTTGGTGATCAGCGGGCCGCCGTTGATGCCGATCTCGCCGATCAGGCCCGCGCGGACGTCGGTGCGCACGCGGCCGTCGTGAATCCCGTGCGCCACGTCGGCGACGATCGCCTCGGTCAGCTGCTCCACGGTTCGCGACGCCATGTCGTCGGGGTGATAGACGCGCTGGTACCAGCCGGTGCCCATGATCA
Organism: Chloroflexota bacterium; assembly: GCA_016875645.1. GTDB lineage: Bacteria > Chloroflexota > Limnocylindria > Limnocylindrales > CSP1-4 > VGPE01. Next base: position 7,649 of record VGPE01000051.1, on the reverse strand, counting down.
CGTGCAGGCCGGTCCGCTCGGACACGCGGCGGATGGCGATCGGGTCGCGTTTGAGGCCCATCGCGGTGACGTCCATGACGGCCCGGCCGCCGAGCGCGCGGTAGAACTCCAGTTCCTGGACGGCGATTTCCTCGTCCGCCAGCCAGTAGTTGTCGGTGATGGGCGCCAGCGCCCGGGCGTCGGCGATGTTGGCCGCGGAGACCTTCGCCTCCCATCGGGCCAGCTCGGCCACTGGGTAGTCCTCGTCCGCGACCTCCGCCACGAGCCGGTCGTCGCGCACCACCCAGCGCCGATTCGGCAGGTGCGTCTTCCGCAGGTCGATGAAGATGTGCTCGTGACCCAGGGTCACCCCGAGCTCGGCCGGGTCGATCGGCCCGCGCACCGTCTGGATGCGTCCCACGGGCGGAGCGGCCGCGTCCCCGGCCGGCCGCGAGTCTGACGTCATGGTTGCCACACCTCCGCCGACATGATGGTGGAGGGGAAGGGCGCAGGAGGGACGAACGTGCCAGGTGCCGCCGCCCGGAGCCGGATCCGCGAGCTCCTCGCCCGCCAGCCGCGGATCCCGTTTGCGCTGCTGCCCACGCCGCTGGAGTACCTGCCGCGGCTGTCCGCGGCGCTGGGTGGGCCGGCAATCCACGTCAAGCGCGACGACCTGACCGGGATGGCGTTCGGGGGCAACAAGACGCGCCAGCTGGAATGGGTGCTCGGCGCGCTGCTGCGCGCTCACCCCGACGTGGAGGTCCTGGTCACGGGCGCCAACATCCAGTCCAACTGGAGCCGCCAGTCGGCCGCTGCCGCCGCGAAGTTGGGCATCCCGATCGTGCTGGTCCTGCGCAACACCGAGATGCAGGAGATCCAGGGCAACGTGCTGCTCGACTACTGGCTGGGCGCGGAGGTGCGATTCACCCAGGAGCCGGACATGACCATCGTGATGCGCGAGGAGCTGGACCGGGTGGTGGACGAGCTACGCGCGCAGGGACGGCGGGCGATGAAGATCGACCCCTGGGCGCCGCCGATCGCCCTCTCCTACGTGGACATGGCGGTCGAGCTCGACGAGCAGTGCGAAGCCCGCGGACTGGAGCCCACGCGGATCTGGCTGGCGGCCGCCGGACCGACCCAGAGCGGGCTGGAGCTCGGCGCGAAGCTGCTCGGCTGGCGGGCGGACATCACGGGGGTGGCACCGCTCACTTGGACCGGCGCCGACCTGCCCGACCTGACAGCCGAAGCGGCGAATCGCGCGGCCGCGCTCCTCAGGGTGGACGAGCGCGTCGCCCCGTCGGACGTCGACAACCGGACCGATCAGATCGGGCCCGGCTACGCGCGTCCATCGGCGGAGTCGCTGGCGGCGATGCGGCTCACGGCCCGGACTGACGCCCTCCTGCTCGACCCGGTCTATACGAGCAAGGCGATGGCCGGCCTGATCGACGCGGTGCGCCGCGGGGAACTGACGGCGGACGACACGGTGGTCTTCGTCCACACGGGCGGCCTGCCCGCCGCGTTCGCGTACCGCGACACGATCCTGGAGATGAGCCGGGTCTGACCGGCGCCCGCTACCCGTGGCGGATCACTGGGGACGCTGGTAGGGGCTGCGCCAACCCGGCCTTCCCTCAGGCATCACTGCCCGCGATGGTAGGCGGGCGAGAGCGCCGTCAGGGACCACGCCCACGTCATCGTCACGCACGAATCCTCCGGCCGCGCCCTCGCGGAAGGACGCCGGACCCGCCTTACATCGCCCCCAGTGATGGCTGACAGGCGCCGCGGACGCCTGGGCCAAGACGATCGGGTCGGCGGCGCACACCGCACGCTCACCAGGCCAGTGCCCAGCCGTCGCGCCGCGGGTCGGAGCCGGCCATCAGCATCCCGGTCGCCGGCTCGCGGACGATGATCTCCAGCGAGCACGGTCCCTCCAGCGGCCCGATCTCGGTGACCGGGTGGCCCCGCTGCGCGAGGCCGGCGGCCACGCCCGGCGCGAACCGCGACTCCAGCCGGAGTTCCGTCGCGCCCAGGTGCGGGTAGTCCGCGACCTGGTCCCGGTCGGTGTGCGCCCAGCGCGGAGCCTCCGCGACCCGCTGGGGATCCCAGCCGTGATCGAGCAGCACCACCAGCGCCTGCAGGTTCACCTGCACCTGGTTGTCGCCACCGGGCGTGCCGAGGACGCAGACGAGTTCGCCGTCGCGGAAGACCATCGGCGTGTTCATGGTGTGCCGGACGCGCCGGCCTGGGGCCAGCCGGTTCGGATGTCCGGGCTGCAGGTGGAATGGGGTGATCCGGTTGTTCAGCAGGATCCCGGTGTCGCCGGCGGTGACTCCTGAACCGTACGTGTTGTTGATGCTCTGGATGCCGGATACGGCGTTGCCGTCGGCATCGACGACGCAGAAGTAGGTTGTCTCGGTCGATCCGCCCGAACGCACCCGCGCGAGGCCGGACGTCGGCGCATCGGCTGCCGCCCGCACGCGGTCGATCGAGCCTGCCCGGTCGGCCGCGTAGGCCTTGTCGAGCAGACGCTCGAGCGGGATCTCCACGTGCCGTGAATCGCCCCCGAACGCCTCACGGTCGGCGAACGCGAGCCGCTTCGCCTCCACCAGCAGGTGGACCTCGTCCGCGCCGAGCGGCTCCAGGGCACCGAGGTCGAAGCCTTCGACCAGGTTGAGCTCTGCCAGCAACACCCAGCCGACCGAGTTGGGCGGCGACTGGCGGACCACGTGCCCGCGGTACGTCGTCTCGATCGGCGCCTGGAGTTCCGGCCGATACCCCGCGAGGTCGTCGGCCGTGACCATCGCCCCCGTCGCTGCGAAGGCGCCCGCGAGCCGCAGGGCGAGCGCGCCGCGGTAGAACGCGTCCGCGCCCTCCGCTGCCAGGTGCTCCAGCGTTCGGGCAAGATCGGGCTGGCGGATCGGTGTCCCGATCGCCGGGAGGTCGCCACCGGGCAGGAAGGCGGCCGCGGAGCGACGGTCGGGGAGCAGCCAGTCGACGGCCTGTGCCGTGAACCGCCGGTACGCCGGCGTGGCGCCGAACCCGTCGCGCGCGTGGTGGATCGCTGCCTCGAACAGGGAGGCCCAGGGCAGCCGGCCGCCCCAGCGGTGCAGTTCGCCCAGGCCACCCACCAGGCCCGGGGTGGTGAAGCTCATCGGCCCCGCGATGGGCAGCCCGTCCGCGAATCGCTCGGGGGTGGCGGCTGCCGGGGCGGCGCCGGTCGCGTTGACCACCACGGCCGCCCCGTCCGAGCGGCGGTACGCGTGGTAGAAGCCGTCGCCGCCGAGGCCCGACATGAACGGCTCCACGACACCGAGCGTGAGCGCAACAGCGACCGCCGCGTCTGCGGCCGAGCCGCCCCGCTGCAGCGTGAGCAGACCGGCCTGCGTGGCGAGCGGGTGATTCGACGCGACGGCACCGCGCCGGCCGGCGATGACAGGTCGATAGGAATGTTCAGCGGCGAGGCGTGCGGCGAGCGCTTCGGTGTCCATGCGCCCGATCATGCCACTCGGGACCTGCTACGTTCGCGGCCATGGCCGCAATCGCCTCCGACACCGACCGACTGCTGGCTCTCGCGCGCGCCCATCTGCCCGGCGGCGGCATCTGGACGTTCGCCACCCGCCCGCCCGGCTTCGGCAAGACGCTCGACCTGCCGGACTTCCTGATCGAACGGGCGGACGGCGCCTACGTCTGGACGACGGACGGGGAGCGTCTGCTGGATCTCGTACTGGGTTCCGGCACCGTGCTGACGGGCCACGGGCACCCGGAGGTGGTCGCCGCGGTCACCGCCCAGGTCGCGCGCGTGGTCAACGCCAGCCATCTCACGCCGCCCGCCGTGGAGCTCTCCGCCCGGATCTGCGCCGTCGTCCCGTGCGCCGAACGCGTGCGCTTCTTCAACTCCGGCACCGAGGCGTGGGCCGTGGCGCTGCGCGTCCTGCGGGCTCGAGCCGGGCGCGACCGGATCCTCAAGTTCGAGGGCGCCTTCCACGGCGGCAACGACGCGACGCTGTTCAACACGAGCTTCGGCGACGTGCCGACGTGGGCGGCGGCGCCGATCCCGACCCCGGACACGCCCGGCACCGCGCGCTCGGAGGCCGCGAACGTCATCACGGCGCCCTATGACGACATCGACGCGACGCGCGCGATCGCACTGGCCCACCGCGACGAACTGGCGGCCATCCTGTGCGAGCCCGTGATGCGGGGCATCGCGGCACGGCCGGGGTTCCTCGAGGGGCTGCGCGAGCTCGCCGACGAGATCCACGTGCCGCTCGTTTTCGACGAGGTGATCACCGGATTCCGCCTGGGGCTCGGCGGCGCCCAGGCGCACTACGGCGTCACGCCGGACCTCGCGCTGTTCGGCAAAGCACTGGGCTCCGGGTTCCCGATCGGGGTGATCGCCGGCAGCGAAGAGGTGATGGAGCCCCTCGATCCGGGGGCTCCGGACGGCATCCGGGTGGTCGCCGAGGGCAGCACGCTTGCCAATCCGCTCTCAGCGACCGCTGCGCTCGCCACGCTGGACATCCTGTCCCGCCCGGGTGCCTACGAGCACCTGCACGCGTGGGGCAACCGGCTCGCCGAGGGGCTGCGCGAGGCCTTCGCCCGCCACGGCATCACGATCCAGCCAACGGGCGTCGGTCCGATCGTCGAGTACTACGTTTCCGACTCGCCGGTCCACGACTACCGGACCGCGCTCGCGACCGACCTCGTGCCCAAGTCGCGCCTGGCTGCCGGCATGCGGCGCCATGGGGTCTTCGGCGGCGGCGGCCGCTACAACTGCTCGCTTGCGCACGGCGATGCCGAGCTCGCCCACATGCTCGACGCCGTCGAGGCAATCCTGGCCCGATGACGGTCGAGGGCGGCACGGCCGCGACCAAGGAGCTCTCGTTCTCGCTCGAGGAGTACGGCGCCCGGCTGGCCGGCGTCCGCGAACGGATGCGCGCCGCGGGCCTGGACCTGCTGCTCTCCCATACACCCGAGAACCTGACCTACCTGTCGGGCTACCGGACGCCGGGCTACTACCGCTACCAGTGTCTCGCCGTCCCACTCGACGGCGAGCCGGCCCTGCTCACGCGTCGCCTCGAGGCGTACAACGTCGCGGTCTACTCCTGGTTCGACCGCCATGCGACCTGGACCGACACCGAGGATCACGTGGCGGCCACCGCGCGCCTGGTCGCCGATCTGGGCGCTGAAGGCCGGCGGGTGGGGGTGGAGAAGGACTCCTGGTTCCTGCCCGTCCGCGACTTCGAGGGCCTGGCGGCGCGGATGCCGACGACCACATTCGTCGACGCGAGCGGGATCGTGGAGCAGGGCCGCCTGATCAAGTCGCCGGCCGAGATCGCCCTGATGCGCCGTGCGGCGCGCCACGCCGAAACGGGGATGCGGGCCGGTCTCGACGCGGTGGCCGAGGGCCGGACGGAGAACGACGTGGGCGCCGCGGTGGCTGCGGCCATGGCGCTCGCCGGCAGTGAGTACGCGGGTCTGCCGCAGTTCTTCGTGAGCGGAGCGCGCACGCTGATTCCGCACGCGACCTGGACCAGCCGGCGGATGGAGCGCGGCGACCCGTTCTTCTTCGAGCTGTGCGGGGTCGTGGAGCGCTATGGCTGCGCAATGAGCCGGTCGGGCACGATCGGGGAGCCGTCGGCGCAGCTGGCGCGGATGGCCGCCGCCGTCGAGGAGGCACTGGCCGGCACGCTGGCGATCATGCGGCCGGGCGTCACCGCCCACGACGTCAACGCCGCCTGCCAGGCCATCCTGACGCAGGCAGGCTTCCCGGGCGTCCACGGGCACCGGGTCGCGTACTCGATCGGGCTCAACTTCCCGCCCGATTGGGGTGAGGGCGAGATCATGAGCCTCCAGCGGGGCGAGGAACGCGTCCTGCGGCCGGGCATGACGTTCCACGTGATCCCGGCGCTGTTCATCCCCGGGGTCGGCGCCACGATCTGCACCGAGACCGTCGTCGTGACCGAGACCGGCGTGGAATCGCTCATCGACTTCGAGCGGGGCTACGCGCGCCGCTGAGACCGGAGTACCGTAGGCTTCGCGCCGTCGGCGCTCTTCCCGCAGGAGGGGGCTTCGGTCCTGCGAAGGAGGGGTGGGGGATGGGTTCCATGCGGGGCGCGCGCGCCCGATCGTTCGCGAAGCGCGGCGGAGTGGTCGCGCTGGCACTGGCCTGGCTTGCCGCGCTGCTCGCGGCGACGACGGCACCGGCCGCGGCCACGGTCCGCGGCGGCTGCACCGCACAGGGCACCTCCACGTCGGGCGGCGAGATCGACCTGACCACGAACGCGGTCTGGTACGTGCGCTCCGCCGACACGATCCAATTGTTCGGCCAGGCCCCGACGGGCCAGACCTCGGCCACCGTGCGCGCAACCGCCTTCGGGTTCGCGATCCCGATCGGCAGTGGGACCGCCGACGCATCCACCGAGGCCGAATCAGACACCTTCGAGATCGAGACGCTGGCGATCCTGGGGCGGGTCTTCCTGATCTCCGGCGAGTCGACGGGTCCCGCGGGCGGCTGCGACGGCGAGGTGCTCCTCATCATCGATGACGTCAATCCCATCATGACCGTCCTGGGCGGTGGCGGGATCGTCCTGGTCCTGGTCGGACTCGCGGGCCTCGGCTGGGCCGTGCGCAACCCGACATCGCTCGTCCGGCGGGGTGTCGGCGTGATCGGCCTGGTGCTCGCCGGCATCGGCATCAGTCTCGTCCTCCAGCAGACGGCGACGCCGCCGACCACCCTCGCGGGCGCGGCCGCCAATGGGGACCCGGGCCAGCTGCTCGAGCGCTCGCCCTTCATCGACTCCGTGGTGGCACCGGCGCAGCTCTCGCTCGACCAGAGCTTCCTGCTCCAGGGCGGCATCCTCGCGGTCCTGATCCTGGTCCTGCTGCCATTCCCGAGCCAGTTGTTCAACTCGACGCTCGATCAGAACTGGGACGAGATTCGCGGCTGGTTCCGGCGCCTGCCGCTCCTGGGCCGGCTGATCCGCCCGGCCTCGGAGGCATCGGCGCCGACCGCACCGCGTCGCTGGTGGCGGCGGTTGTTCGTCGCGGGATTCGTCCTGGTGGCGGGCCTGCCCTATGGGCTGCTGGACCCCACCTTCGGCCCGGATCTCCGGTCGCTCGTCACGTACCTCGGCATCGTCCTTGGCCTCGTTGTCGTGACGTGGGTCGCGAACCTGCCCAGTCGGTCGCTCCACGGCCGCCTCGCGAACGATCGCGGCCAGCTCTGGGCCGTTCCCACGACGCTGGTCGTCGCCGCGTTCTGCGTCCTGATCTCGCGACTCGTCGGCTTCCTGCCGGGCTACCTCTACGGCCTGATCTTCGGCTATGCATTCGCCGCGAAGATCGAGCCGCGTCAGGAAGGCCGCGCCGGCCTGCTCGGGGCGTGGTGGATGCTGGCGGTCGCGGCGGTGGCGTGGCTGACCCTGGGCGCGGTCCGCATCCCCGGCGTGGAGGACACGATCCAGGGCACCATCGCCGAGGCTGTCCTCGTCGCACTGGTCGTGGCGGGCATCGAGGGGGTCGTGTTCGCGCTCACGCCACTGCGGTTCCTGCCCGGCGAGCTGGTCTTCCGGTGGCACCGGGTGAGCTGGATCCTGCTGTACGCCCTGGGCCTGCTCGGGTTCGTGTGGATCCTGCTCAACCCTGCGAACGGCTACCTGCCGCCGGAGGGGACG
>VGPE01000050.1 GCA_016875645.1 Chloroflexota bacterium | reverse complement strand
GATGCGAGCCGCGGGCTTTTTTCGTCACCTGAGCCCTCCGTTTCCTCAGAACGGTACCGAGTGACCGGGAGGCGGTGGCACCCAGGCGCAGGTGACCGGGAGGCGGTGGCATCTGGCCCTCTGGGCGCTACGCCGCGGCGACGCGCCACGCGATGGCCGCCGGATGGCGGTCGCTGCGCGCCGTGCCCTGCCGTCTCACGCTCACGGCGTGATCGATCGGCGCACCGGAGCGCGAGCGTGGCGATGAAGGGAACGAAGCCCGCGCGCAAGCGCCCTGGGCGTGATCCGGGGACGGACGACCGCCGATTGGGTCGCCGGTCGGACCAACCGGCGCCAGGGCCAGCCTCAGTGCACCCCGCCGGCAGCGTCGATCGAGATCACCTCCTCGACGATGCCGTTTCGCACGCCGAGATAGCTGCGGCCGAGGTTCCCGATCGTGCACGCATGATTCGGCAGGATGCGGACGCGGTCACCGGGACCCAGCGGCGAATCGGGAGCAACCCTGAGCATCCCATGCTCCTCGGAAAGGCGTTCGAGCGTGCCTTCGCCGCCCGCCACGATCCGGCCGAAGTCGGTGATGACCTCGCTCGAGTGGGCGCCACGGTCCAGACCGAAGGTCTTGGTGCCGGCGTCGATCACCACACGCTCGGCCGTTGTGCGGCTCACCACCATCGCCCCGATCGTCAGCGCCGTCGACTCGACCGGGATCGTGCCCAGCGCCACCTGAATCGCGTCGTAGAAGACGTAGTTGCCGGGTCGGATCTCGGTGACGCCGGGTTCGCGCGCCACGATGTCAAAGGTGGGCGTCGAGCCCACCGAAAGCACCCGTACGCCGCTGCCGGTGGCGATGCGGATCGCAGCGTTGGCGTCGCGGACTGCGGCTGCCTCGCCCACCGCAACCCGGCGAACGTCGTTGCGGCTCCGCGCCGAGTACGCGTGGCCGGCGTGCGTGAACACGCCGTCGAGATGGATGTTCGGCAGCCCCGAGATCACGGCCGCCAGGGGCCCCGCGTCGGGCGGCTCGACGCCGGCCCGCCGGAGCCCGCACTCGACCTCGATCGAGACGTGGAGCCGCAGTCCCGCGGCCGTCGCCGCGCCCGAGAGCGCTCGCGCCCCGTCAACCGAATCGACCGCGAACGTGATCCGGCCGCGGGCCGCAAGGGCCATCGCTCGCTCCAGTTTCGGGGACGCGACGATCTCGTACGCGAGCAGGACGTCGGTGATGCCACCGTCAATGAGCGCCTCGGCCTCGTCGAGCTTCGCGACCGTCATCCCGATCGCCCCGGCGGCGATCTGCCGGCGCGCGATCGCGACCGACTTGTGCGTCTTGAAATGCGGGCGCACGGCGAGACCAAGCTCGCGGCCCAGGGCCGCCACGCGGGCGATGTTCGCCTCCAGCCGGTCCAGATCGACGATGAGCGCGGGAGTGTCCGCCTCGGTCCAGGGACGGCCGATCGGGTCGCGCTCGGCGAGAACCGCCGACGCAAGGTGGATTGCCACCTCAGAAGGTGGGCGGGCTGATGATGACCAGCATCTCGGCGTCCACCGTGCCCGGATTCACGAACCGGTGGGGCAGCTCCCGGTGAACCTTGATGCTGTCGCCGGCGTCGAGTTCGTAGGTTCGCCCGGCGACCTCTGCGATCACCCGTCCCGAGAGAACGATCGAGCACTCCTCGCTGCTGTGGGCCATGGGCGTCGGCCCAGTCGCCCCGCCGGCCGCGATGGTGCAACCGAGGACCTCGAACTCGCCGATCGTGTCCGCCGACACCAACTCGTATTCGAGCTCGCGGTCGGGGAGGGTGACGCGCAGGCGCTGGCCGTGGCGAACGACGATCTCGCGCCGGTCGGTCCCGACCAGGAATTGAAACATCGGGATGTTGAAGGCAGCGGCAATGCGCCGCAGGGAGCTGATCGACGGATCGCTCGCCCCCCGTTCGATCTGGCTGAGCGCGCTGACCGTGAGGTGGACCTGCGATGCCAGCTGGGCCAGCGTCAATCCGCGACGGAGACGCTCGCGGCGGATCCCCTCACCGATCGATGACGCGTCCGTCAGTGCATTGAGGTCCACATCGTTGTGGTCGTTGGCCGGCGCCGGTTCCGCCACGCGGTCGCTGGGCATTCGAACGTCGGGATCCGTGGGCCGTCGCGTCATACCTGTCGCACCCCCCGTCCGCCGCGACGCACGACACCGGCGGGAGATTACCACGATGAGGTCGGCGCTCCCGGTCGTGCAGTCTAACTGTCAGACGAGCGCGATCGTAAACCTGACCTGTGGCCCGGTCAAACCGGACTGGACGAGTCTGCTCCTTCCGGATCGGGGTCCGGCGGGGGCGCGAGCGTCGGCTCAGGCCTCCGCGATCACCGGGTTGCGCAGCACGCCCAGCCGCTCGATCTCCCCTTCCACCACGTCACCGGGTCGCAGGTAGATCTCGTCGTGGGTGCCGTGGGGCATCCCCGTGGTGATCACGTCGCCCGGGTTGAGCGTCATCAGGCTGGAGACGAACGCGATCAGCTGGTCCCACGGGATGTTCACGTTGCGCGTCGTGCCGTCGATCCGCACCTCGCCCGAGACCCGGCTCACGATGCGCACGCCGCTGAGATCGCCGGCCTCGTCGGCACTGACGATGGTGGGACCGAGGATCGCGTAGCCATCGAGCCACTTGCCGTTGAGCCAGTCCATGAAGCCGTCGAACGTCACCTCACGGCGGCCCGGAGGCGGCAGGTCCAGCCGTCGTCCCGAAACGTCGTTGCAGATCGTGTACCCGAATACGTGGTCCATCGCCCGCTCGCGCGGGATGTCGCGGCCGCCTTCGCCGATCACGATCGCGATCTCGATCTCGTCCACCACGTCGGGGCCCATGCGCCAGATCGTGATCGGGTCACCCGGCCCCGCGATCTCGTCGGTGCGCTTGCAGAAGACGAGCGGCTTCGCGTCCGGGCCCAGGCGTGTCTCGTCCGGGCTCGTGTAGAACCCACCCGCGATGGCGAGCAGCTTGCCAGGGTTGCCGATCGGGGCAAGGAGTGTGACCTCGTCCAACGGCACGCCAGGGGCGGTCTGCGCGGAGCGGGCCATCGCATCGATGGCCGCCCGACCCGTTCGCAGCAGCGCTCGCATGTCGCCCGGGGCCACGCGCCCGCCGGCGTGCTCCTCGAGGTCGAAGACCGTGTCGTTGACCAGCACGCCCAGTCGTGGGCCCGCATCGGTCGCGGCGTACCGGACGAGTCGCATGAACGTCTCCTCTGGGTGGGGAATCAGGCTCGTTTGAGCCGGCCGGCCTGCTCGAGCAGGGTGAGCGCCTGCTGAGCGGCTTCGGGATGAATGTCCTGCAGCGATTCGATCGACGACGCGGCAATGTGCTGCGTGAGGATCACGCTGGGATGTCCGGTCAGGGGATCGTTGGCCGGGTCCGGCGGCTCGGACTGGCGGACGTCGAGCGCCGCGAAACCGATCCGGCCCTCGTCGAGCGCTTTGCGGAGCGCGCTCTCGACGATGATCCCGCCGCGCGAGATGTTCACGATGCCGTAGACGCCGTTGACCTTGCCGAGCGCCTTGTCGTCCAGGAGGTTGCGCGAGGTCTCGGTCAGCAAGGCCGCCACCATGATGAAGTTGGACTTCGTCAGGACGTCGTCGAGCGAGACGAGGTCGATCCACGGGTCGTAGGTCGAGGTGACGTACGGGTCGTAGGCGATGACCCGGAGGCCGAACCCGTGCAGCTTGCGAGCGATCTTGTGGCCGATCTTGCCGATCCCGACGAACCCGACCGTGTTGCCGCGCATCCGGTGGATCTTCCGCAGGCTCGGCCGGGTGTAGACGTCCCAGTTGCCCGTTGCGGCCTCGTTGGCGAACTCGACCAGGCGCTTGTTGCCGGCGAGGAGCATCGCTACACCGTGGTCAGAGACCTCCTCGGAGTTGTGGGTCGGGCAGTTCAGGATCGGGATCTTTCGCGCGGCCGCGGTGGCCTGGTCGATGTAGTCCATGCCGACGCTGTACGCGACGATGCCGGCCGGGTTTCGCATCAGGTTGATCTGGTCGCCGGTCAGCGTGTCGCAGGCGATCACGACGGCCGCGTCGGGTAGCACCGCGAGCGCGTGGGCGTCATCCTCTGCCTCGACGAGGTGGACGCCTCGGGCGGCGAGGATCTCGCGCTCCACCGAGTAGTCCCAGGGAATCGAGCGGATCGGCGCGTGGATCAGCACGATGGGCCGGTCGCCGCTCCGGCTCGAACCGTGGCCATCGGACGTGGTCATGCTCATCGGGTCCCCTCCTCGATCGTGTCCGGTCCCGAAGTTTGGACGACCCACGCGATCCACGGAAGGTCCCGGCGACAACCATGGCGACGACCGCGGGGAGACCCCGCGGCCCCCGATCCTCGCCGGCCCGTTGCATCCGGCCCGCGAACCGGGCCCTCGCAGACCCGTTCCCGCAGCCGAAGGGCTCACTCCGCTCACGGGTCCGTGCCTGCCTCCTACCGCCAGGGCCGGTCTTGGGCAGACTGGTCCGTCGGGAAGGTCCCCACGGGAGCCCGATTCCGGCCGATTCGGCTTGCTGCAGCGCCAACAACCGCCCCGGTCGGTAACCGGCAGGCAGCCGTTGCCTACGACCCGTGGTGGCGGTATCAGGCGCCCGGTACGCGGCCCCGCGGCCCCGTGCGCGGCCGGTTCCCGCTCCGCAAGGAGGTGGCGCTTGAGCGGTGGGTTCCGGCCGGAGATGACGCGGATGAGCGTCGCGGGTCGTCCGATCCACCCATCATGGGCAGGTGACCACCAACCTGCGGGTCGTCGATCGTGGCCTCGTCTATCGCGGCGCCGACCACCCCGAGTGGGCGCGCCGCTCGATCCGGCGCACGAACGTCGTCCGAACCACCGCCGGCGAGCTGATCGTCTCGTTCCGGCGCTGCGCCGGCGACGACTCGCCGGACGGCCACCCCGTCGTGTTCGCCTCCGCGGACGAAGGGCGCACGTGGGAGGAGCGGTTCAGTGGCCGCGGCCAGGGCGCGCTCGACGGCGTCCCGGGCCAGGTCATGAACCTCTCGATTGCCGAGGTGGAGCCGGGCCGGCTGCTCGGGACCTCGCTCTGGGTGGACCTCAGCAGCGGGCGGCCGTGGGTCAATCCCGTCACCGGCGGCATGCTGCCGCTCTGGATCGTGCATCGCGAGTCCACCGACGGCGGCCGCACGTGGGGCGACGCCCGCGTCCTGGACCTTGCCCCCCAGATCGCCACGACGCCCTGCGCCAACCCGGTGATGCGGCTGGCGAACGGCGACCTCGCCCAGCCCTTCGAGACACTCAAGGCGTACGACGACGCGGACGAGGCCCAGTCGAAGGCATGGCTCCAGGTCTCCCATGACGGCGGGCGAACCTGGCCAACCCAGGTGATGGTCGCCGGCGACCCAGAGAATGCGCGCTGGTACTGGGATCAGCGATTGGCCGTCCGCCCCGACGATGGCCGGCTGGTCGGCATGTTCTGGACGCGCGACGTGGCAGGTCAGCGCGACCTGCCTTCGTCGATCGCGTGGGGCACGCCGGATGGGATGTCGTGGACCGACCCGAGTTCGACCGGACTGCCCGGGCAGCACACCCAGCCCGTGCCCCTCGGCGGCGAACGCCTGCTGGCGGTCTGGTCCCACCGCGAACTTCCCGGGATCGTCGCCTCGATCAGCGAGGACTTCGGGCGGACGTGGGATCGTTCACGGGATCTCGTGCTGTTCCGGAGCGATGCGGGCCGGGAGCCGGGCGCGGGCCAACGCGAGGACCTCGCCGGCTATCTCCAGTCGATGATCCGGTACCACTTCGGCCACCCGCGCGCGGTACGGCTGCCCGACGGCGACATCTTCGCCACGTGGTGCCAGGGCACGGACGAGGTGAAGGACGTGGCGTGGGCCCGGATCAGGACAGGCGACCCCGCGCCGCGACCGGGATGATCTCGGTCACCACGCCGCCCCGCACGCCGAAGAGCCGGTCGTGCAGGAACACGGTGGAGTCGTGGTAGCCCGGGATGAACTCGACGATGTCACCGATTCGCGGCTGGTCGGCGTCCGCGGCCACGTCCAGCGTTCCGTGCTCCGCGGACAGAACTCGCAGGGTCACGCCCGGCAGGTTCTTGACCTGGGGCATGTGATGGTGACTGGAGAACGTCTTCCAGCCCGCGTCCGTGATGGCGCGGTCCGGGGTGGGCCGGCTCACGATCATCGCGCGCACCGTCAGCGCGAACTCGAGGCCGGTCTCGGGACCCACGTGGCAATCGTCGCGGTACATGAGGTCCATCAGGCAGCCGCCGCCCGCCTCCAGCTCGGTGATCCCGGGCACCTTCGCGCTGTAGCGATAGGAGCCGGTCCCGCCGGCGGTGACGATCGGGACCTCGATGCCCGCCCGGCGGATCGTTTCGGCGCTCCCGGTCAGACGCCCCAGGGCGTCCTCGATCTGGCGGATCTTCTCGTCCTCGGGCCAGGCGCGGAGCAGATGACCCTCGTACCCGAACACGCCCGCGAACCTGAGACCACGGGTGTTGGCGATCTGCATCGCGAGTCCGAGCGCCGCGTCCGGCAGGACGCCGGCCCGGCCCATTCCGATGTCCACCTCGATCACGACGGGGATCGTTGCATCGGCCTCGCGGGCGGCCTCACCGGCCAGCTGGACCTGCAGCGCGTTGTCGACCGGGACGATCACCTCGGCGGTGCGGTTGAGCCGGGCGACACGGTCCAGGCGTTCGCGGGTCGCCTGCTCGGTCACCAGCAGGAGGCTGGGGATCCCGCCCTCCACCATCACTTCGGCCTCGCCGACCTTGGCGACCGTCAGCCCGATCGCCCCCAGCTCCATCTGCCGGCGCGCGAGAATCGGCGACTTGTGGCCCTTGGCGTGCGGGCGCCACGCGACCCCGTGGTCGCGCAGGTAGCCCGAGATCGTCCGCGCGTTGCGCTCGAACACGTCGAGGTCGAGCGTCAGGCAGGGCGTGACCAGTTCGGAGACGGGGCGGCCCAGGACGGCCGCGGCGGGATCGGTGGCAATCATGTCCGGGAGGATGGCACATGACCGATGCGTGGCGCGCGGTGCCGCCGCTGGTGGACGCGCACATCCACCTGTTCCTCGATGCCGGCCCATCGCCGCGGGAGACGTACCTCCGCGCATCCGGGCCGGAGCGCGTCGAGACGGCGCTGGCGAATGCCGAACGGGCGCGGGCGGCGGGGGTCACCACCCTCATCGACCTGGGTGCCTCGTTCGCGGACATCGCCGGATTCCGCGAGGCCGCCGCATCGCACCCGCGTCCCCTGCCGCGGGTCGTCTGGGCCGGGCCGCCGATCACCCGCCGCGGCGGCCACTGCCACTTCTGGGGCGGCGAAGTGGCATCGGAAGCGGATGTCGCGGCGGCCGTCGAGGCGCGCATTGCGATCGGCGCCGGCGTGGTGAAGGTGATGGTCTCGGGTGGCGGCCTGACCCCGGGCACGGATCCGTCGGTCGCCGAGATGCCCGCTCCCCTGCTTCGCCTCGCCGTCAGCCTCGCCCACGACGCCGGCCTGCCGGTGGCCGCCCACTGCCACGCCACCGAGGCGATGCGCCGGGCGGTCGACGCCGGCGTGGATCGCATCGAGCACGGCTCCTTCCTGGACGCCGACGGCCGCAGCCGTTTCGACCGCGGCCTTGCCCTCGAGATGGCCGCACGCGGCATCGGCGTGGGGGCCACCGTGATCAGCGCCGTCAATACGGCCGAGCGCCTGCGGGCCGACGGAGCCCTGGCGAACCCCGGCGACGTCTACGCCTTCGAGCGGCTGGAGGCGAGGCGGACGAACGTCGCGCGCTGGCTGGAAGCGGGTGTCCGGCTGGTTCCCGGGTCAGACGCGGGTGTTGCCGGCACGCACCACGACGCGCTCCTGGACGAGTTGCGCTGTTACGTGGACGCTGGGTTGTCCACGCAGGAGGCGCTCCGGCTGGCTGCCGACGATGGGTAGATCGGCCCTTTCCGGGACGGAACGGCTCGGCCCACACTCGCCGTGAAGGAAGGTGGTCCGATGCGATTGCACATGCATCTCGCGCTCACCCTGCTCGCGGCGCTGTCGATCGCGATCGTTGGGCCGGCCGCCGCAGCAGCGGACCTGCCGGTTCTCGACGATGCGATCACGGCCGGGGTCGTCCGCGGCACCGACGGGTTCGGAACCAGTTCGGTCGTCGTGCCCCCGGGCGGCTCTGTGACCTACCTCGTCCAGGGCGAGCCCAGGATGGCCGGGCGCCCGCTCGAGATCTGGACCCAGACCCGCACGACCGACTGGACCCGCGTCACGGCGCGGACGTTCGACGACGAGGGTGCGGCCCGCTATCACACGCGGATCAGCGAATGGACGGCCTTCCAGGGCCGCATCCCAGGCGACGTGACCACGGCCGGCGCCGGCACCCACGGGCGGATCGCGACCGTCTCGGGCGACGGCTCGACGCGGATCCGGGTCGGCTGCGTGGACTTCACCACGGAGGACCCGGGCACGCTGCTGGTCAGCCGGGCCGTGGGGGCGCCGGTCGGCAGCCTGGTGCGCGTCACCCTCTGCTCCAACGCGTCGACCGGCTTCGGCTGGACGCCGTCGGTGGTGAGCTCCGAACAGCTGGTCGCCGCCGGTCACAGCAGCGCCACCGGGGGGCCCATCCCCGGCGCCGCCGGGACGGAGAGGTGGTCGTTCCGGGTGACCGCCCGCGGGACGGGCTACGCGGTGCTGGAGTACAGCCGTATTCCTGACCGCCGGAGTTCCAGAGGATCGGCACTTCGCCAACGTGCAACCGCACCCAGCACGTGACGGCGTTCGCCTCGTCCACCATGTTGGCCACGGTCCGTTCCGGCCGCGAGTCGAACCACTCGACGGGGAACAACGAGCGTTTCCACCCTTCGTAGGCGGCTGATCGGCTGAAGGCACCGAACCGGTCGGCCTGGATCGCCCGATCGGTCGCACGAGCGGGCGCGAACGGCTTCAGCTCCACGACGTACTCGAACGAGGGCTTCGCCATGTACTGGCGCTGCTCCTCGGCCACGAGCCGGACGAGACGTGCGCCGGCACGTTCGAGGTTGGCCGAAAGCACCTCCGGGGCCTTCGAGCCCAAGCCGTGCAGGAACGCGTCGATGATCGGCTCCAGGGCGGCGCGCTGGTCACGACGCGCCGGGACGGACGGCGATGCGAGAACGAGTTCGCTGAGCCTCGTCCGCGCGTCGTCCTGCTCGAAGAGCGTCGGGTCGGTCCGAATCCGGTCGGCCGCCGTCGACGTGACGAGTTCGGTCCGCTTGACCCCGTCTGGCCCCCGGACGACCCGGGCACTGACGAGCACGCGCTTGAGCTCGCCATCCGGGTCCGCCGCCAACGACTCGCCCAGGCTGCGGAACCGAGTCCGATCCGTGATGTCCGCGAGGCTGAACGAACTCTGCACCGCGGTCATCCGCAGGAGCGGGATCGCAATGGGCGGAGCATCCGGCCGCGGCAGGATCTGCCGTCGCATCGCCAGGACGGCGGCACCCACCTGGCTCGTGCGGTCCTCGACCGTCGTGACGACCGGTTCCGGCTGATCGTCCTCGACAGACGCCGTCGCTCCGTCCCCCAGCCCGATCAGCGGCTCGATCGACAAGCGGACGGTCTCTCTGACGACAACTTGCTCGCCCCGCGAATTCAGGCGGAGGGCGGCCCTGGTCCGGAAGTCGACGAACGCCTCGTTGAGGACGCCCGTCTTGCGCAACAGCTCCTCGTATCGCTCGTGCGCCACGACCTCGAGCGTGTCGATGATCTCGATGCCGGTGTAGGCCCCGAACGGCAGGCGCATCCCGCGGCCCAGCGTCTGCTCGGTCAGGATCCCCGACACGGACGAGCGCATCGATGCGATGACGTAGACGTTCCGGACGTCCCAGCCTTCCTTGAGCATGCCCACCGGCGGTCGCGCATCATCGTCAACCAGACCGAGTGCTCCAGGTTGTCGTCGTACTGGAGAAAGCTCTGGCGCGTGTTGAACGGCGGGTCGAGGTAGGCCAGCTTCACCTTGCCGAGGTATTGCGCCGCGAACTCGGGCAGTCGAGCGAGGCTTCGCAGCGCATTGAGCGCGTCGCCGCGAATCAGCAGGTTGTCCGCGGCTCGATGGGACCCGACCTCTCCGAAGGTCGCGACATCGTCGAGGAGCCGGACCTCGGCAACCCGGTAGTCGGCGGGATCGACCCATTCGTACGTCCCGTCCTCCTGCGCGAGCAGCCGCCGTGACTTGTTGGTCCACGTCAGCTCGAGCCGGCCCTCGTAGGACTTCATCGAGTGCTCGGGGCGTTGGTCACAGTGCCAATTCCTGCTGCTCCGGAGCGAACGGGTCTTCCAGCTCGGCCGCCCGCCCATCCTGCCGGGTTCGAGCGGCCACTGCAGCGAGTGCGGGGCTGGCGACGTAGTAGCGGCCACGCTTCTCGCCGCGAGGCTCGAGCAGGCCAACCTCGACCAGGCGCTTCAGGTCCCGACCGCCGGCGTACTCCGAGAGGTCCGCATGCGCCATGTAGCCCGCGTTCCGCACCCGGAATCGCTGCGCTGCGTCGAACAGCGCGTAGACCGTCCGCTCGGGCAGGCCACGACGTCGCGCTTCGTCCTCCAACGCCGTCCAGAGCCGCTCCGCCTGCGCCACGCGACGCGCAAGGGTGCGTGCCTGACGAAAATGGGCCGTCAGGCAGAACCTCACCCAAGCGCGAGCACTCCGTTCCGGCTGCCAATGCCTGGCACCCACATCGGCGAGCACCGCGTAATACTCCTCGGTCCGCCGGCCGAGATACTCCTCGATGCTCGCGAACTCGGGTGCAAGGATCCCTTCCCGGGCGAGCACCAGCGATTGAAGGATGCGGGCCATCCGGCCGTTGCCATCGCGAAATGGATGGATCATCACGAAGTTCAGGTGCGCCATCGCCGCTCGGACGAGGGCGGGGGCTCCATCGGTGTCGCCAAGGTCGGCGACAAGCTCGCCCATCAGGCCCGGGACGGCCGCGCTCGGCGGTCCTTCGTACACCGCCTGGTTCGACGGCTCATGTCGGACGTAGACGGGCCCGGGACGCCAGAGCCCAGGTCCCTTCGACATGTCGTGCTTCAGCAGCATGAAGTGCAGGCTTCTGATGAGTCCGTCGCTGTAGGTGAAGTGCGGGTCGTCCGATAGCTGGAGCACGTACGTCATCGCGTCGCGATACCCGGCGATCGCCTGCTGAGTCTCCTCGGCAGCGGCCAGCGGTTCCTCCCCCTCCGCCAGCGCCATCGCGTCGGCCAGGTCGACGGTGTATCCCTCGATCGTGTTGGAGCCCTGGATCGCCCGCGCGAACATCGCGCGGCGCAGCGAACCTGACCAGCGGGCCGGATGCCCCGAAACCTGGAAGCGCAGGGATCGTCGGAGGTCATCGATTCGCGCGATGACCGCTCGTTCATCGTCGGTCTGGTCGGGAGTCTGGAACAGCATCGGGGGAGCCCTGCGGGATATCGGCTTCGCAACCTGCGATTGCAGGATCCTAACCGGCACACGCAGGTTTGACAACAGCGTGTCAGGTAGTCCGCCGGACCACGCGCCCCAGGTGGAGGTTGTCCGTGCGGCCGCCCCGGACCGCGAACCGGCCACCCAGCATCACGTGCTCCACGCCGGTTGCCACCTGGGCCGGCGCGGACCAGGTGGCACGGTCCGCGACCGTCGCCGGATCGAAGGCGACGAGGTCCGCCACGAGTCCGGGAGCCACCCGTCCGCGGTCGGCCATGCCGATCATCGCGGCGGCACCCGACGTCATCTTGCGGACCGCCTCCTCCAGCGTGAGCAGCCCGTCGCGAACCCACGGGCCCAGAACGCGCGCGAAGGAGCCATAGCAGCGCGGGTGGTTCGCGACGCCCGGTCCCGTCACCGCGTAGAGGTCGGAGCCGACGCCCGCCAGCGGCGAGGCGATCACTTCGCGGACGTCATCGAGCGACATCATGAAGATGGCCATCGTGGTGGCACCGCGGTCCGCCAGGATCAGCTCGCAGGCCAGGTCCAGGCCATCCAGGCCACGCTCCCGGGCGAGATCGGACACGGAGCGGTCCTGCGCCCAGCGCGCCGCCGGCTCCACCGTCCCGTTGACCAGGATCCGGTCCCAGCCCCCCGCCGCACGCAGCAGGTTGCCCCATGCCGGCAGTCCGGTCTCGATGTCGTGGCGGATGCGACGCCGGACGTCCGCCGACGGCAGCCGCTCGAGCATCGCCTCGATGCCGCCGTCGAACACCCAGGGCGGGAACAGCTGGCTGAGGTAGGTCGAGCCGGCTTCGTACGGGTACATGTCGCAGCCGGCTTGCCGGCCGGCGGCACGCGCTTCCGCGATCAGCCCCAGGGCCACCCGGGTCTTCCCGAAGTTGCGGACGCCGGCCGCCTTGAGGTGCGACACCTCCACCGGCACGCCGAGCTCCGCGCCGATCGAGAGTGCCTCGGCCACTGCCGGGATCAGCTCGTCGGACTCGTTGCGGATATGGGACGCGTACAGGGCGGGCGCACCCGGGCCCTCGGCGAGCGGCCGTGCGACCGCCACCACTTCTTCGCGCGACGCCCACTGGCCGGGGGCGTAGGAAAGGCCAGTGCTCATCCCCCAGGCACCGGCCGCCAGCGCCTCGCGGACGCCTGCCTGCATCGCCGCGATCTCCTCGGCCGTCGGGGCGCGGTCGGTCATGCCCAGCGCCGCGATGCGGAGCGGGATGTGGCCCACCAGCGGCAGGCAGTTGACCGCCGGCCGCGCCTCGTCGAGCGCGGCCAGGTACTCGGCAACGGTGTGCCAGCGATAGCGCAGCGTGGGCCCGACGCCCAGGTCGTACTCGATGAGCGCCCGGCGCCGGTCGGGGTCGCGCGACACGGGCGCCGGCGATGACCCGCAGTGCCCGATCAACTCGCTCGTGACGCCCTGGGTGACCTGGCCCGGCGAGGCCGGGTACTCCGGGAACGTGAAATCCGAGTGCGAGTGGAGGTCGATGAAGCCTGGCGCGACGACGAGCCCGCCGACGTCGACGACCTCGGCGCCATCGGCGGGCAGGTCAGGGCCGACGGCCTCGATTCGGCTGGCGGCGAAGCGCACGTCGGCGCGCCGGGCGGGTGCCCCGGTCCCGTCCACGACGGTGCCGCCGCGCAGGAGCATCCTCGTCGGCCCGCGCTCGGTCGTCATGCCGGCGTCGACCGGGCTGATATCCCTCGGCCTTCGGCGCCGCGATCGTGCGAAGGGGAGTCGTCCAGGCACGTCCTGGAACGGATCGCCGGCCCCATGGCCGGGTCGACATCGCTCTCGTCGATGACAACGCGTCGAAGGCCGGCGGGCGACGGCGATCCCACGGCCCGAGCGCCGGGAATACCACTGGGGTCGATGCCGGGAATCGGATCGTTCAGCGGACCAGCCCCGAAGCCGGTGCGACGCCGTCGAGCGGGGGCAGCGAGTGCCACCAGGCGCGGAGACGGTCCATCTCCGCGTCCGTCAGCGAGTGATACGGCGGCCGGCGCCAGCGCTCGGTGATGCCGAACAGCTCCCGGTTGCCGTGGTAGACGGCGTCGAAACCGCCGTCGACCGAACTCCAGATGTCCATGTACGGGTGGTCGTAGTCGCGGCAGATCTCGCCGGCCCGTGCAAGGTCGCCGCCGCTGATCGCCCGCCAGAACGCCTGCGCGACCGGCGGGTACCAGTGCAGGAACGACGACATGTAGCCGACGGCGCCGTACGGGTGCACATCCAGGAAGTTGACCTTGAGCCCGCCCGACATCACCGGCCACTGGTCGGCGACCATCGCGGTCACGCGCCGTGCAAAGTCACCGGTCACGTCCTCCTTGAGGGCGACGATGCCCGGCACCTCGTCCCGGAGCCGCGGGATGACCCGCAGTCCCAGTGCCTGGTTCGCCGCGAACACGATCGTCACGGGCATCACCGGGATGCGCTCGGCAACGGCCGTGTAGTGGCGCATCAGCGAATCCTCGGTGACTGACCCGCCCCAGTGCGGCGGCAGGACCATCAGCAGGTCCGCGCCTTCCTCGCGCGCGAAGTCGGCGAACCGGACTTCCTCGCGGGTCCACCACTGGCGGTCGGCAGCCACCACCATCGCGCGCTTGCGGGTGGCCGCCACGACCATCCTGAGCAGGTCGCCGACCTCCCGATCAGTCAGGATCGAATGCAGCGAATCGCCGTAGGTGAGCAGGATCGTCCGGCTGCCAGCGGCGAGGTTGTGCTCGATGTGCGCCTGGATCCCTCGCTCGTCGAGGTCGCCGTCCCGGGTGAATGCGGGGTGGACCGCGGTGACCGGCCCGGTCAGCGAGTGGCGAACCCAGGCTCGATCGATCGCTGGCGGGCCCCCGTGAGTCACCGCTCGGCGGCCCACGGAGCGGGCTTCACGGCAACGCGGACGTTCCCCTGCGCCTGCGAACGCAGGATTGCGTCAGTGATCGCGACGGTCCGGCGGGCCGACTCGCCGGAGCTGCTGGTGGGCTTGCCGGTCTCGATTGCGCCGAGCAGCTCGCGGATCGCCGCGGACATGCCCTCGTGGCTCCAGCGC
>VGPE01000049.1 GCA_016875645.1 Chloroflexota bacterium | reverse complement strand
GTGGACTCGTCCCGCGAAGGAGCGGCCCTCGTCGCTGAACAGGCCCGCCTTGGGCAATGCCAGGGCGAGCGTCGCGGCGGCGTGGATCGCAGCGCCGGCAGCCGCTCCCGTATCGGGATCCGTGCCCGACGGAAGGTCCAGGCTGATCACGGGGATCGAGGTCCGCGCCACCCGCTCGACCAGCCAGCGCACGCTGTCGTGAGGAGCACCGACGGAGCGGTAGCCCTCGATGGCATCCGCGATCGCATCGGCGGCAGCGATCTCCGCGTCGAGCTCGTCGTTCGGGATGTCGTAGATCGCCACGCCGCAGTCGATCGACATTTGGAGGAGCGTTGCCAGCTCGTGGCGGGCGGCCTCGGTCGACCGGCTGACCGGGCGGGCGAGGACGACGCGCACCGACGCGCCGCGGTTCGCCAGGTGGCGAGCGGCCGCCAGCCCGCCACCGCCATGGTCGCCGGGCCCCACCGCAACGATGATGCGCTTCGCTCGCAGGTCGCCGCCGAGCTCTGCGCGGACCAGCTCGGCCAGGTGGGAGCCGGCGTGCTCCATCATCTGGAGGGCCTCGATGCCGAACTCCTCGATGGCGAGGCGATCCAGCTCGGCCATCGTCGCCGCGGTGACCGCCGGGATCGAGGCGGCTCCGCTGACCGGGAACCCGCCCGTCGCGGAGATCACGGGAGCAGTGGGCGGAGCAGGGCGACCAGTTCCGCTGCGTTCTTGCCCCCGAAGTGGCGATCCACGACCTCCCCCGCGGCTGAGAGCACGATGAGCGGCGTGGCCGGGGGCGACAGAACCTGGTCTCCGAACGTCGCGGCGAGGGAGCGCGAGACCTCTGTCGAGGCGATCGCGAAGCGCCAGTCGAAGCCCTCTCGGCGCGTGTACGCAGCGAGATCCTCGGGCCGCTCGCGGGCATCCACGTCCAGGCTCAGGTAGACGACGTCGTCCGCGCCGAGGGTCTCGAGCGCGTGCTGTGCCTCCAACTGCTGGAAGCGGCAATTGACGCACCAGATCGCCATCGGCTCGATGACCACGACCTTGCCCACGAGGTCAGCGATGGAGAAGTCGTCCCCGGTCAGCACGTCCCTCAGCGTGGCGGTTCGCCACGCCTCGCGAGCGGCACCACCCCCGGCGCCGGAGCCCACTGGCGACCCCGGGGCGTCAGGCGCTGTCGAGCATGCGGCCACCAGCAGGGCCGCAAGGAGCATCAGGCGCACGACGTCACGATGCCACAGGCGGCCGCTTCGGGCCCGGGCGAGGTCCGCGTCAGGGCAACCCACGTGACTCCGTGGCGCTTGTCGTCGGTGTGCTCGGCCAAGCGAATGCTCCTCCCCTTCGTTGATGCGGGTCGTTGATGCGGGCGCAACGTCGACGGTAGGGCCCCCGCTGGGCCGGGTCTGTGGCGCAGGTCACGCTCCGGAAGCTCCGCGGTCAGCCCGAGGGTGACGAAGGGCACAGAACCCTTCCGTTCACAGGCCCTACTCTCTCGCTGGCGCCGACGCAGACGGCGCAGCAGGGTATCGGAGGGTCCAGGCCTGGTGCGTCGGTTCCGCAGGTTCCCCGTCCGGGCGCCGCTGCTCGCATGACGCCCCCGCTTCCGACGCCCGACATCCTGACCGTGTACGGCGCCGATTGGTGCGCCGACTGCCTGTATGCCCGGCGCATCCTTGACGAAGCGGGAGCGCGCTACCGCTACGTCGATCTGCGAGTCGATCGTGAAGCCCAGGAGCACCTGGCGGCCGCCGGGATCCTGGCGATCCCGGTCGTCGTCACCACGGACGGGCAGATCCTCATCGACCCGTCCCGCCGCGAACTCGAGTCGGCGGCGGGGATCGCCCAGGGCTGATCGCGGGCGCCAGGTTGGCGTGGCTGTGACCTGGCTCACGGCGTCCCGCGTTCGGCATCGCTAGGCTCCACCAATGCGGACGATCCATCTGAGCCTGTTCGTTGTCGCCGCCCTGCTGGTGGCGGCCTGCGGTTCATCAGGCACGGAACCAAGCCTGGGCACGCCACCGTCCGACACCCCGCCGTCGCCTGCGCCTGCCACCACGTCACCATCGGCGGGACCGGTGACGTCCGCGCCTGCACCGACCGCGTCGCAGGCGCCGGCGCCGACCCCTGGGCCCACCGGGAGCCGCGGGATCCGGTTCGGGATGGCGGGCTGGAAGACCGACTTCGGCAGGAACAGCGTCGACCTCTCCGAGATCCGGTCCGGGGGCCCGCCTCGAGACGGGATCCCGCCGGTCGATGACCCGAAGTTCGAGACCATCGAGGAGGCGGAGAGCTGGCTGCCGCCGTTCGTGCCGGTGATCGCGCTGGAGATCGAGGGTGATGCGCGCGCATACCCGATCGCGATCCTCATCTGGCACGAGATCGTCAATGACACGGTGGGCGGGCGTCCGGTGGTTGTGACCTTCTGCCCGCTCTGCAATACGGCGCTTGTCTACGACCGGCGGGTCGGCGAGCGCCTGCTCGACTTCGGCACCACCGGCAACCTTCGCCACAGCGACCTGATCATGTGGGACCGCCAGACGGAAAGCTGGTGGCAGCAGATCACGGGTGAAGCGATCGTGGGTGAGCTCACCGGCACCAGGCTCGACTACATCTTCGCCCAGATGCTGCCGCTGCGGACGTTCAAGGAAACCTGGCCCGACGGCCGCGTCCTGAGCCGCGACACCGGTTTCAGCCGGATGTACGGATCCAACCCGTACCCGGGCTATGACGACGCCAGTTCGATCCCCTTCCTGTACGAGGGAGTTGTCGACGGCCGCCTCGCCCCGAAGGAGCGCGTGGTCGCGATCCAGGACGGGGAGACGGCTGCGGCCTTCCCCTTCAGCGAGTTGCGGCAGACGCTGTTCGCCCAGTCCACCGTGGGCAGCATCCCGGTCGTCGTCTTCTGGGATGCCGGCACGGCGTCGCCGCTGAACCGTGAGAGCCTGGAGGGGTACGACATCGGGTCGGTCGGCGCGTTCCGGAGCACGATCGATGGGCGGCAACTGACGTTCCAGAGGGACGGCGGACTCGTCCTGGACGCCGAGACTGGATCGGAGTGGGAGGTCACCGGGGTGGCCAGCGCGGGCTCGCTCGCCGGCCGGCAGCTGGAGCCGGTTCCGTTCGCGGAGCCATTCTGGTTCGCCTGGGCCGCGTTCGTGCCCGAGACGACGATCTGGACGGCGCCCTAGGACCAGCCGTCCGCCGTCACCCCGACGGGCGATCGCGGAAGATGGCGGGAATCAGCGACGGTGGCGGACTGGGATGGCCCGCCGCCGTGAACCGGTCGCGGATCCGGTACAGCGCGTCGCCGAGGTGCGTGCCGTGGTACAGCCAGCGGTTCATGGCGCCCGCACTGGCTGAAGCGCCGCCGGGCTGTGCCGCTGCCGCTTCCAGGTAGTAGGCCTTGAGGTCGTCGGCGATGAACCGAAGGCCGGCCGGCATCGCTTCGACCACGCCGGGTGGCAGGTCCGGATCATCGCCGGCCGCGTAGCCCGCGATGACGTCCACCATCGCCGGGATTCGTGGATCGGATCACTGCCGACGAACCCGGGACGCGCCTGTACGCCACGTTCACCTCCGGCGATGATCCGATCGAATTCCTGCACGTGATGGTGTTCGGCGACGAGCCGGCCGAGCGGCTCCATCGAAACTCCGAAGCCGTTCGCGAGTTCGTCGGAGTGCTCTACCCCATCACGATCGATGGGGTCCGCTTCGACGATCTCCAGTTGCTTGCGTCAGCGCCGCTTCGGCACGAGTGACCGGGGCGCCCGCCGTCACAGGCAAGCCGCGGGCGGCCGTTGGGCGGGTCGCCGCGGCCGGCGAACAACAGGCGCAGGAGCCCTCGGCCGATCCGACGACCGCCTCTGCCGCGGCGCAGCACGGACCGGACATGTCCATGACCGGCAGCGATCGACGCGGGCGGGCGAGGTGCTGCTCGAGGGCAGCGAGGCGCTCATCCAGCGCAACGAGGCCGGCCACCCGCGCGGCGACATCGGACCGCCGCTGCGCGATCAGGCCCGGCAGTTCAGAACTGGCGTCCGCGCAATGGCCCGAATGGCACCAGCCGGCGATGCGGGCCGCATCCTCGAGCGGCAGGTCCAGCCGGCGCAGGTCGATCAGCAGCCGGAGGTGCTCCGCGTCGGCTGGTCCGTAATCCCGGTAGCCGTTCTCGCGCCCCCGGGCCGCGCGAGGGAGCCAGCCGGACCGCTCGTAGAAGCGGACCGTATCGGTGGAGACGCCGACCGCCCGTGCCAGCTCGCCGATGCGCACCGCTGAAGGAAACCTTGGAGTGGTTCGAATGTCAAGGTCAGTCCGATCAGGCGACGACGCTGGCGGCCTCGACCTTCTCCTTGAGCCGGCGGAGTTCCCGCTTGACACCCTCCCGACCCTCCATCGCCACCAGCGGGGCTGCCAGACGCCACAGGCCGCGCAGACCCACGATCGAGCGATAGGAGGCCCGCGTCGCGCCCGGGCCGTCGGGGGCGAGGTCCAGGACGACCACGAGGTCGAACGGCGCGCCCGGCAGCGTCCGCCATCGGAGCCGCCGGCCGGGCTCGGCCTCGGCGACCTCGAGATCGGCGGTGATCCTCATCGGCCCCAGCTGCATCGTCTCGCGCCCGCGCGCGCCGGCTCGTTCACCGTCGCCGCTTGTCAGCACCGCCTCGGTCACGGTCATCCATTCGGTGTGGCGGGGAATGTCCGCGGCGTACGTCCAGACCTCGGCCGGCGTTCGCCCGATCGTCGCCGATGCTTCGAACTTCATCGCATGCTCCCTCCGTGACTACTGAACGGGCAATTCGCCGCTGACCGCCCGCTTGAGGCGTTCGAACGCCGCCCGGCGGTCGTCCTCGAAGCGAGCTCACGCCGTGGCAACCCCAGGCCCGGATCCGGCCGGTGCCCACCGGAACCGCAGCTGCGTGCCGTCGTTCACCGCTTCGAGGTCGGCGGTCACCGCGACGGGGCCGACGTCCGGGACAGCCAGCCGCCAACCGACGTGGTCGTACGGCTGCCAGTCGACGACCTCCTCGAGGGTCGCCAGCCGGCCGGTCACACACTGGGTGACGGTGCCCACGCCGCGCACGCCGCCGGGTGATGACTCCTCGAACTGGAGCGGGCCTTCCCAGCGCGTCCGCAACGCGGGCGACGTCAGGTGGGCCCAGACGACGGCGGGCTCGGCGCGCAGCGTGGTGGCCAAATCGAGCAGGCCCGCGGCATCGCCGTCCATGACGAGTCGCCGGTTGCCGCTCTCCGCCTGCCAACGGGCCTCGAGGTCCAGCGTGAACGTGGACACGCGGCCGAAGGGCTCCATCGCCTCCTCGCCGGGCGTCAACCCGGTCGCGGCCGGTTCCAGCCCGAGGGCGTCGCTCGCCGCACTCGTGAACAGGACGAACCCCTGGTTGCGCGTGGCCGCGGCAGTCGTCCCCTTCAGCAACCGGTGGGCGAGGATGACTTCCGGACCCGCCAGTTCGTCGCGGCCTGCAATCCGCCCGCGGACGTAGGCGCCGTGATGGACGAAGAACTTGAGATCCAGCCTCGGCGCCAGCCGACAGGAGTTGCAGTCGCAGCTGGTCGCCTGGTCGATGCTTCGCAGGCGCCGCCGGAACGCCACGTAGGACGCCTCGATCGCGTCGACCAGGAGCGACGAGTCGGCTCGCCCATCCTCGACGAAGAGGAACGCCGCATCACCCTCGAACTTGGCCAGCCGGAACGGCGGCTTCAGGCGCCCGACTATCGTCTCGAGGAGGTCGCCGGCGATGGTCGGCGCATGCTCGAGCTCACTGTCCGTGAGATAGGCCGTGTGGCCGGTCAGGTCGGCGAGGACCAGGAAGCCGGACTCAGGTGCGATCCCCATGGCCCGAACTCTGCACCCTGGAGTCGCTCCAATGTCAAGAGGCCGCGCTGTGCCACGCGCCGGACCTCTTCCGGCATGCCTTCAGCCAGATTACATCAGGTATGATCATCATCGATGCGAACGACGCTGAACCTCGACGACGACGTCGCTGCCGAGCTTGGCGCACTGGCGCGGCGGGACGGGCGTTCCATGTCCCGGGTCGCGAACGACCTGATGCGGGAAGGGCTGCGGGCGAGTCGGGGGGGCAGTCGGCTGCCCCGGTATGAGCCGCCGACCTTCGACACGGGCAGCCCGCTCGTGGATGTGACGGACGTTGCCGCCGCCCTCGAGGTTCTCGACCGTGGGACGTGACCGGGTCGACGAGGCGATCTCCGAGCCCGACCCCGGCGCCGACAGGCCGGCGACCGCCGCCGTCCTGATTGACGCGAATCTCCTGCTCTGGGCGCATCACCGCCAGTTCGACCACCACGCCGCAGCACGGCGCTGGCTCGCCGACACGATGACGAGGGTTCCCCACGTCGGCATCGCGTGGGCCACGATCCTTGCGTTCCTGCGCGTTTCGACGCACCCGCGCGCGCTGGGCCGGCCGCTCGGGATCGACACGGCCTGGGATGTCGTCCAGGGTTGGCTGGCGCGCCCGAACGTGAGCACGCCGGTGCCGACTGAACGCCACGCGGCAATCCTCGGGCGGTTGCTGAGCACCGGTCGGGCAAGCGGCAATCACACGAGCGATGCTCACCTCGCGGCGCTCGCCATGGAGTGGGGCCTCGTACTCCTGAGCTCCGACCGGGATTTCGCCCGCTATCCGGGGCTGCGCTGGCACGACCCGCTGGCCTGACCGACAAGTCCGAACCGGGGCCGCGATGTCTTGAGAACGCGGTACGGATTCGGGTAGTGTGGCGCGAGCAGGACGGCAGCACGCCGAGGCGGAGGGCCCGAAGGCTCAGGGCCCGCCGGCCCATGGTCCGCGCCAGGGCATCAGCAGCGTGACGACGACACAGGTGACCTCCCGCGCGTTCCACACGAGCGGTCACGGACCGCCGCTCGTCCTTGCGCACGGTGAAGGCGGCATCGCGCGGGGTCTCATCGGGTTCCTTCAGCCGGGTTCCGGCGAGCCGCGATCATGACCGCGCCGGAGGTGCACCCCCGCCTGTTCACGCCCGCGTTCGTTGCGCTGACGCTGTCGGAGTTCGCGTATTTCACCGCGGCCGGCATGGAGATCCCGCTTGCGCCGCTCTTTGCCGCACGGCAGCTGGGCGCGGACGAGGTGGGAGTCGGCGTGGCGGTGGGCGCGCTCGCGCTCACCGCGCTGTTCCTGCGGCCACTGGCGGGCCGCACATCGGACCGTCGTGGACGGCGGCCGTTGCTGATCGGCGGCGCGCTGCTCTACGCTGCGGCCACGGCCTTGCATGCCATCGCACCCGACCTGACCGTCATGGTCGGCCTGCGCCTCGTGCTCGGCGTGGCAGAGGCCTTCTTCTTCGTGGCCGGGTTCGCCGCCCTGGCCGATCTTGCGCCGCCTGGCCGGACCGGCGAGGCCCTGAGCATCAACTCACTGGCGCTCTACCTCGGCATCGCCGTCGGTCCGATCATCGGACAGGCGCTCCTCGGCGCGGGCGGCTTCGGCGTTGCCTGGCTTGGAGCTGCCGCGTTCGCGGCGCTGGCGGGGCTGATTGCGTGGCGGCTCCCCGAGACCTCCGAGCCGGCCGCGGCCGACGCCCCGGCGGTGCCGCTGATCCACCGGGCGGCATTCTGGCCCGGCCTGCTGCTCCTGTCCGGCATCGCGACCATGGCCGGGTTCTTCACGTTCGTCGCGCTCCACGCCGAGGCGATCGGTGTTGCCAACTGGAGCATCGTGCTGCTGGAGTTCGGTTTGATCGTGGTGGGGACCCGCATCTTGTTCGCGAAGCTGCCCGATCGTCTGCCGCCGTACCAGCTCGGCGCGGGTGCGCTGGCACTGACAGCGGCGGGCATCGCCATCGTCGGGCTGGTGCAGAATGGCGTCGGGTTGCTGGCCGGCGCCGGCGTGGTCGCCCTGGGCGTGGCGTTCACCACGCCCGCCTTCTTCACGGCCGTGATCTCACACGTCAGCCCCCACGAGCGCGGGGCGGCGATGGGTACGATGACGGTCGCCATCGACCTGGCCTTCGGCGGTGGCCCGCTGGTCTTCGGTCTCGTCGCCGCGGCCGGCGGGATTCCCGTCGCGTTCCTCGCCGGTGGAGTGCTGTCCGCACTGGGTGCAGTAGGGGCGCTGAGCCGCGTGCGGGGCACGCCAGCCCAGACTGGCTGACAGGGGCGGCGGTCCTTATGGCTTCGGCATGGCCGCCAGCGCGTCCGGCCCGGTTCCAGAGCGCACGAGAACAAAGAGCTGGCGCTTCCCGGGCAGGCCCTTGAGCTGGTGCTGGCCGTGATCCTCGAAGCTCATCCCCGTCCCGTCGAGCAGCTCGCGGACGGTCGCCGACACCAGGACAGTGTCCGGCGCCGCCAGGGCCGTGATCCGCGCCGCCGCGTGGACCGCGACGCCGCGGACATCGCCGGCCCTGATCTCGACCTCACCCGTCTGGATGCCGACCCGGATGGCAATCCCGAGGCCGGTCATCTTCGCGCACAGGGCGTCGCCGGCCCGCACCGCACCCTCGGCGCTGCCGAACAGCGCGATCACCCCGTCGCCCGTCGTCTTGATGAGCTGACCGTCGTGCTGGTCGACGATCCGTTCCGCGAGCTCATTGTGACGACCGACGACGTCCCGCCAGCGCGCCGGACCGAGGGCGACGGCTCGCGCGGTGGAGTCGACGATGTCGGACACCAGGATCGTAGCAAGGCGCCGGCGGCCGCCGTCGGGGTTCGGCCGTGCGTAGTTCCGCATCGCCTCGAAGTCGACCGACACCCACGGCACGTCGCCCACGACCCAGGCGTCGTGGCCCGGCGGGATCTCGAAGACGTCGCCGGGACCGATCTCGAGCTCGACGCCGTCGGCCATCTGGACGCGGACGCGCCCGGAGAGGGTGACCCCGAAGTGGTGGAACTGGCACGACTGCGTTCAGGCGATCGGCTGGACGTCCACGGACCACCGCCAGCCTGGCTCATACGTCAGGCGCCCGACAACGCGATCGTCGAGCGAGACCACCTCGATCGAGCCATTCGGAACGAGCCGCTTCTCGTCGGGCTCGCTGAAGCGCCGCCGCTGGAGCCGAGCCATGGCCTCCCCCTGGGACGTGTCTCCCCATGGTGCCATGCGCCGATGGGCAGGGTCCACCGCGGAGAGCCACGCCGGCTCGTTCGCCGGGATCGATGCCTGGCGAGCGTGTCTGATCGGATTGAACCGCAGGATGGCGTCCGTCGACGCTCCGACGCGCGCGTGGTCGCGCGCCGGATCGACGATTGCTGACCGGCCGTTGCCTAGCGCGAACTGAATCTGTCCTGGCGGACGGAATCGCCGCCTGGTGGGCAACGGACCGGTTCGCTAGCGCCGCGGCGTTGCTCATCAGGAACGAATTCGCGGCCGGGGGGGCCGCGGCATGCCGGGAAGCCCGAATCCGCTGCCTGCTGCGAAGCGATCATGGCCACTGCGACGAAATCATTTCCCAGCACGAAACCCCGGCCGGCGCGGGCGTGGGCGGACCCGGCCGGCGGGTGGAGGAGCGTGAAGCCCGTCGCGTCGCGCACAATGGGAGCCGTGGCGGAGCCGACCCGAGCCCACCCCTTCATCCCCAACTCCGCGCCCGCGAGCCGCGCCCAGATGCTGGCCGCCCTGAACATCGATTCGGTCGACGAGCTGTACGCCGCGGTACCGGCCGCGTTCCGCCTCACCGGGCCGCTGGACCTGCCGCCGCCCCTGGTCGACGAAGTGTCGCTGCGCCGCCACGTGGAGGGATTGCTGGCGCGGAACACGCACACGGGCCAGGTGCTGAGCTTCCTCGGTGGGGGCTGCTATGGCGGGCACGTGCCCGCCGTCGTCGACGAGATCACCCGGCGCGCCGAGTTCGTCACCGCGTATGGCGGCGGGCCGTATGGCGACCACGGCAAGTACCAGGCGATCTTCGAGTTCCAGAGCCTGATCGGCGAGCTGGTCGGCATGCCCGCGGTCAGCGCCCCCACCTATGACGGGATCACCGCGACGACGAGCGCACTGCTGATGGCGGCGCGGTTGACCGGCCGCTCGCGCCTGCTGGTACCCGAGACGATGAATCCCGACGGCCTGGCGCACCTGCGCATGTTCGCGAAGCCGTGGGCCACGATCGAAGCCATCGCCCACGACTCTGTCACCGGCGGCCTCGACCTCGATGTGCTGGGGGCCGCGCTCGGCGCCGGCGGAGCGGCAGCCGTCCTCATCGAGATGCCGTCCTACCTCGGCTTCCTTGAGGAGCGGGCGCCGGAGATCGCCGGAGTCGCCCATGCGGCGGGCGCGCTGGTCGTCGTCTCGGTCGATCCATCGACGCTCGGCATCCTCGCCCCACCGGTCGCATACGGCGCGAACATCGTCACCGGCGATGCGCAGTCGCTCGGCAACCACCAGTTGTTCGGCGGCGGCCAGTGCGGCTTCATCGCCCATCGCGACGAGGAGCCGTACGTCCGCGAGAACCCCGCGATCAAGGTGAGCGCCGTGCCGTCCCGCGACGGCACGCAGACCGGCTTCGCGTGGGCCCTCCTCGAAGCCACGTCCTACGACCTGCGCGGCGAATCGCGCGACTTCACGGGCACCAGCCAGTGGCTGTGGGGCATCGGCGCGGCGGTCTACCTGAGCCTGCTCGGCCCGTCCGGGCTGCGCGAGCTCGGCGAGGCGATCGCGTCGCGCTGCGCGTACGCGATGGAGCGGCTGGCCGCCGTCCCGGGCGTTCGCCTGCCGTTCGCGGGCCGGCCGCACATGCGCGAGTTCGTGGTGGACGTCGGTGGATCCGGCCACGGCGCGGCCTCAGTGCTCTCCGCCCTCCGTGAACGCGGGATCTTCGCCGGGATCAGCCTGTCATCGTCGGTTCCGTGGCTGGGCGAGAGCCTGCTGGTCGCGGTGAACGAGAACCATACCCAGGCCGACATCGACCGACTGGCGGCCGAGCTGGCGGACGTGCTGCGATGACGGCCGGGCGCCCGACCGACCGCCTCCGCCGCTACCAGGGGGTCCGCTGGGACGAGCCGTTCGTGCAGGAGCTGGGCTCTTCCGGCCAGCGCGGCCTCGCCCTGCCGCCGGCCGAGGACGCCGTGCTCGAGGCCGGCCGTCGAGCGGCCGCGGCGATCCCCGCCGCCCTGCGCCGCGGTACGCCGCCCGCCCTTCCCGAACTGTCGCAACCTGACGTCCTGCGCCATTTCCTGCGCCTCTCGCAGATGACGCTGGGCGACGCGGTGGTCGCGGACACCCTCGGCACCTGCACCATGAAGTACAGCCCCGTGGTCAACGAGGCGATCCTCAACGCGCCGGCGATGGTGGACCTGCACCCGGCCCAGGACGCGAGCACCGTCCAGGGCCTGCTGGACCTGGTCCACCGCTTCGAGGGCCTGCTGCGCGCGATCTCGGGCTTCGACGCGTTCAGCTTCCAGGGCGGCGCCGGGCAGCCCGGGATCTTCACCAGCGCCCTGATCATCCGCGCCTTCCACGAGGCGAACGGGGATCTCGAGGACAAGCGCGAGATCATCACGACCTCGTACTCCCACCCGGCCAACGCCGCGGCGGCCGCCGTTGCCGGGTTCCACGTGGTCTCGCTTCTGCCCGGCGAGCGCGGCTACCCGGATCTCGACGCGTTTCGAGCGGCCCTGTCGGACCAGGCGGCGGGCCTGATGATCACCAACCCCGAGGACACCGGGATCTTCAACCCCCCACATCGGGGAGTTCGTGCGCCTCGTGCACGAGCGGGGCGGCCTGGCGGCCTACGACCAGGCGAACGGCAACCCGCTGCTGGGCGTCGCGCGGGCCCGCGACCAGGGCTTCGACCTCGGCCAGTTCAACCTCCACAAGACGTTCGGCGCGCCGCACAACGCCACCGGTCCGGGCGCGGCGGCGGTGGGCGTGCGGGCCGATCTGGCGCGGTTCCTGCCGGCGCCGGTCGTCGTGCGCGCTGGGGACGGCTTCACCCTGGACCACGACCGGCCGGAATCCGTTGGCCGCGTCCGCAGCTGGGCCGGCAACCTGCAGGTCGTCGCGCGCGCCTACGCATGGGTGATGGCACTGGGCGCGGACGGCCTGCGGACGGTCGCCGAGACGGCCGTCCTCAACAACAACTACCTGGCGTCGCGACTGGCGCAGATCGGCGGGCTGACGATCCCGTACGAGGGCAACGGCCCCCGGCTGGAGCAGATCCGCTACTCGTGGGCCGAACTGGCCGATGCGACCGGCGTGGGCACCGACGACATCCTGCGCCGCACGGCCGACTTCGGCCTCCAGCCCTACTTCACCAGCCACGTGCCGATGCTGGTCCCCGAACCGATGACGATCAAGCCGACCGAGCTCGTTTCGAAGGCCGACCTCGACGAACTGGCCGAGGTCCTGGCCGCGATCGCGCAGGAGGCCCGGACCGACCCCGAGACCGTGCGCACCGCGCCCCACCGGGCACCGATCGGGCCGCTCGACGAAGCCGCCGCCAACGACCCCGACCGCTGGGCGATGACCTACCGCGCGCTGCAGGAGCGCCGCCGCTCGTGAGGGCGGCCCGCCTCGGGCTGATCGTCAATCCCATCGCCGGCATCGGCGGCCAGGTGGGTCTCAAGGGCTCCGATGGCGCGGCTGTTGTGGCCCTGGCTCGCTCGCTGGGCGGGCACTCCGTGGCACCGGAGCGTGCCCGGACGGCGCTCGCGATCGTGCGCGAGCGGATCCCGCACCTGGTCGTGCTTGCGCCCGCGGGAGTCATGGGCGGCGATGCCGCCACCGCGCTGGGCCTCCAGATCGAGACGGTGTCCGCGCCGCCGCCCGCGACGACCGCCGCCGACACCCGGATTGCTGCTGCTGCGGCACGCGACGCGGGGGCTGACCTCCTCCTGTTCGCCGGTGGCGACGGGACCGCGGCCGACCTGCTCGGCATCGACCTGCCGGCGCTCGGCGTCCCGGCGGGCGTGAAGATGTACTCGTCGGTGTTCGCCACGGGACCCCGGGCGGCAGCCGAGATCGTGGCCTCCTACCTGGCCGACCCGCGCCCGGATCGCTGCGAGCCGCGCGAGGTCATGGACGTGGACGAGGCCGCGATCCGGCGCGACGAGCGGTTCGCCCGGCTGCTCGGCACGTTGCTGGTGCCGGCCGGCGGAGCGGGCCTGCAGTCGCTCAAGACGATGAGCCTCGCGGACGATGTCGCCGCCACGGAACGCCTCGCGGTGGCCGTGATCCGCCGACTGCAGCCGGGCGACCTCGTCGTCCTCGGACCGGGGACCACCACCGCTGCCATCGCGCGCGGCCTCGGCCTCCGGCCGACGCTGCTCGGCGTCGACCTGCTCGAGATCGAGGGCGACGGCCGTGCTCGCGTGCTCGCAGCGGACGCACCGGAGGCGCAGCTGTTGGTCGCATTGGCGGCTCGTCCGGCGACGATCGTCGTGAGCCCGACCGGCGGCCAGGGGTTCGTCCTCGGGCGCGGCAACCAGCAGATCAGTCCGGCCGTCGTGCGGGCGGTCGGTCCAGAGCGCCTGGTGGTGGTAGCGACGCCCGCCAAGCTGGCCACGCTGGGTGGCCGGCCGCTGCTGGTCGACACCGGCGACGAGGCGCTCGACGCTTCGCTGGCCGGCTATCGGCGGGTCATCACCGGCCCGGGCGCAGCGTCGGTGGTCGAGGTCCGGCGCGGCTGACGGAGACTCGCGGTCAGTTGGAGCCGCAGGAGACGTCCCAGAACCCGCTGCCCGATGTTGTCAACCAGGCGAGCGACGCCACGACCGTCGCGGCCTCCTCCGTGCTCAGCTTGATCTTTCCTGAGCAGCCAGCGGCGTTCTGCGTCTCCAGGCCTCTGATGGCGGCCTGGATCCCCGCGAGGTCGACGAACAGCCGGGCCTTCTCGGCCGGATCGGCGGTCCCATCGACCGCCTTCTCCACCAGCGCGCGAAGCGACTTCAGCTCGGCGCGGTAGGCGGCCGCATTCTCGGGGGTCATGACGACGCGCACTTCGTACTTCCCGCCGACATTGGTGGTGACGCTGGCGCTGCCGTTGGGCCCCAGCGTCGGGTAGGACTTGACGTCGTCGGCGAGGATCGCGATCACCGCGACCTGGTCGGCGCTGGTGTTGTACACCGTGATGGCCCCGGGCTTGTTGACCACGCCGCCGAGCTCACCCAGGGTGCACTCCTCCGCCGTCAGGGCGGTGAGCAGCATCAGCGCAACGAGCGCGCGGATCATGGGGCGCTTCCAGCCTGGCAGCGTGCCGAGGTGGCGATGACCAGCTCAGCGGGATCATCGGGCTCGTCGGGGCCGGCGATGATCGCGCCACCGCCCTCCAGGAGGGCGAACTGGACCTCATCGCCATCCGCGATATCGATGGTGCACGCTGCGCCTTCGGCAGCCGTCTCGTCGGGGTACTCGAACTCCAGCCGGTAGCGCGATGCCAGCACGGATTGCGACGTCACCTGGAGCGGCTGGACCTCGAGCGTGCCGATCTCGTACTCGTCGGTGGACTCCGGGTCGAGGATCGTCACGGTCACGGCCAGCGGCGAATCGCCGAGGTTGACCACCGTCACCTCAGCCGTCAGGAACGGCGCGAGGTCGATCGGCGTGGGAGCAGGCGTCTCGCCGGGCCGGAGCGTGCGAGTCGGCGCCGGCG
>VGPE01000048.1 GCA_016875645.1 Chloroflexota bacterium | reverse complement strand
CACGATCGGTCTGCCCGGTGGCAGCCAGGCCTTCGCGATCGCAGAACGGCTGGGCCTGCCTGCTGGGATCGTGGCCGATGCCCGTTCGCGCCTCTCGGAGACGCAGCAGGCCTTCGAGACGACGCTAGCATCGATCCGCGAGACCCAGGAAGAGACAAGCGAAGCGCTCGACCGGGCACGGCGCGCCGAGGCCCGGGCAGCCGAAGCCATGCGCCAGGCCGAGGAGGAGCGCCGCCGCGCCCGGCGCGAACGCGACGAGGCAACCCGGGCCGCCCGTGCCGAGGCCGAGCGGCTGGTTGACCAGCTGCGCGACGAGGTCCGCGAGACCCGCCGCGCCCTGGAGCGCCAGACCGTGACCGCGCCGTCGCTCGACCAGTCGATCGCCCGCGCCGAAGAACACCTGGGGCGGCTGCCGGAGCCGGAGCGGCGCGAGGAGACACCCGTGGTCGCGGCTCCGGTCGCGTGGCGCCTTGGGGATCGGGCGCGCAGCCGTTCACAGGGCTGGGAAGGGCGCCTGACGGCCCTGGAGCGGAACGGCCAGCGAGCCACCCTCGATGCGGGCGGCCTGCGCGTCACCGTGCCGATCGAGGACCTGGAGCCGCTCGCCGCCTTGCCTGAGCCGCCGCGTCCGACCGGCCGGGCGGCCGAGTACGGTGCCGGCAGCGGGACGGCAGCCGCGATCCGCCTGGACCGGGTCCGGAGCGTCGCGTCCTCGCTGGACCTGCGCGGCGCGCGCGTCGACGAGGCACTCGAACTGCTGGGCCGCTATCTCGAGGACGCCTCGCTGGCGGGACTCGAGAAGGTCCTCATCATCCACGGCCTCGGCACGGGTGCGCTGCGTGACGCGGTCCGGGCGGAGGCGTCTGCCCATCCGCTGGTGAAATCGGCGCGCGCCGGCGAACGCGGCGAAGGCGGCGACGGGGCGACGATCGTGACCCTCTAGTTGCAGTCGGCGGGGCCCGCGTGTGGGGAGTCGGCCGGTTTCACTCTCACCCGCGACCCCGACCGCCACCCCCAGCGGTCGGGGACCCTTCGGGTGGTGGCGATGGCTCCGCGCTCGGATCCGGCGCCGGCTGATCGACCGGCGGCTCTTCCGGACAGGGGATTGGGTTGCCGTTCTCGTCAACCGCCAGCGTGCCGTCGGGGTTGATGATCACGCCACCTGGCTCGCAGGGGATGCCGATGTTCGGATCGATGGGCGGCGGTGAGGGCGGCGGCGGCTCGCAGACCTCGCCCGGCGCGAAGGGCGCGCCCCAGGTCTTGCCGTACGGCGCGTACCCGAAGTCGTAGAAATAGGACGTCCGGCTCTTCTCACCCTTGGCCGGGCCGCCTCGAACGCCGGCACCCCGTTTCGCGCGGTTGACCCAATCCTGGTTGAACTTCTGCCACTGCGGGAAGCCGGCCTCCACATCGGAGAGGTCGAGGACGCCGATGGTCACCTTGGGACCCGCGCAGCCGTCCTGCCAGAGATCGCCGGTCGCCTCGTCGATCTCGATGCCGACCTTGTTGTCGTCGACCTTGTTGGGCACGGTGCCCTCGATGAACTTCTCGACGACGGTCTTGGACGAAAAGGGACCGGGGCGCATCCCGGTGAACGCGTCCACCTCGGCCTCGACGATGCCCGGCGGCTGCTCGAATCCGCCGATCTCCTCGTTGCGCAGCGCCTCCTCGAGGAACGCCTCGAAGAGCGGTGCCGTGGACTCCAGCGAGAACACGCCCTTGGTCTTGGAGTTGTCGCTGTTCCCCATCCAGACGCCGATGGCGATCGCCGGGCCGTCCTTCTCGGTGGACGGGGCCACGAAGCCGTACGCGGAGAGGTCCTTGGTGTCGTTGGTGGTGCCGGTCTTGAGCGCGGCCGGCACACGCGTGCCCTTGACCTCGACGCTGAACTTGCCCCAATAGGGGTTGACGTCGGGGTCCGTGTTGCCGAGCAGGATGTCCGTCATCAGGTACGCGGACTGGGCGCTGACCACGCGGGTGCCCACGGACTTGGCGCCCCTGAGTGGCCAGACCTGGGAGCCGGCGCGGTCGTTGATCCGGGTGATCGTGCTGCGTGGCATCAGGACGCCGCCATTGGCGATTGCGCCGTACGCCGATGTCAGGTCGACCGGGTGGACCTCGAGGGTACCCAGCGCAATGGAGGATCCGGCCTGGTTCACGCGGTTCTGGAACTCGATCCCGAACTTCTTGGCCACGTCGAAGACGTGGTCGGGGCCGTTCATGAATGCCGCCTTCACGGCCGGGATGTTGAGCGAGAACTGGAGGGCCTGGCGCAACCGGATCGGACCGCGCTCGAGGTTGTCGGCGTTGGTGGGGACGTAGCCGCCCCCGAAATCGGTCGTGACGTCCATCAGCATCGTCGCCGCCGTCATCGTCCGATCTTCGAAGCCCGTGATGTAGTTGATGGGCTTGAACGCAGATCCCGGTTGCCGCCAGCCGTCGGCCAGAACGTCGAACTGGGGCTGGAACTGCTTGGTCTTGCGGGTTCCGTAGTAGGACGCGCTGCCAACATATGCGAGCACCTTGCCGGTCCGATAGTCGACCGCGACCAACGCCCCGTTATGGATGTTCTGGCCGCGCAGTTTCTGGATCCAGCCGAGGTCGGGGACCTTGAGGGCCTTGAGGTAGGCGGTCGTGGACTTCTGGTTCGGCGCGAGGACGGCCGCCTTGACCCACTTCTCGGCGGTCTTCTGCATGTTCCAGTCAAGGGAGGTGTAGATCGTGTAGCCGCCCGTGTCGATCTTTTCGCAGTTGTCCGGTTCCTGCGGGCAGAGGATCTCGCCCAGTTCCCGGCGGACCTGCCAGACGAAGTGCGGCGCGCGCCAGTTGGCGGTGGCCTGGCGGGCCAGGACGACCTTCTCCTTCTTGGCCCTCTCAAGTTCGGCATCGGTGATCGCGCTGCGGCGCCCGGGTGCCGTGAGGACGCGGTTCTCCTTCATGGCGTCGAGCACGAGGTTGCGCCGGAGCACGATCGCGCTGTCGGCGGGCACGACCAGGACCTCGTCCCCCTTCGCGTCGGTCTCCACGACCGCGTTCTTCACCAGGTCGAAGGCGGTAGGCGACTGGGGGATGGCGGCCAGGGTCGCCGCCTGGGCGAGCGTGAGCTCGCGCAGATCGGTGACGCCGAAGTAGCTCTTGGCAGCCGCCGCGACACCGTAACTCTGGTTGCCGTAGAAGTTCTGGTTGAGGTAGTAGGTGAGGATCTGCTGCTTGCCTTCCACGCCTTCGCCGAAAGCCTGGGTCAGCCGAACCGATTGGATGATCTCCTTGATCTTGCGCTCGTACGTGCTGCCCTCGAATGCGCTGGGCGGCAGCAGGCGCGCGCGCACCAGCTGCTGGGTGATCGTGGAGGCGCCGCGGGCGCGACCGCGCACCGTGTCGTACGCGGCCGAAAGGATGGCCAGCGGGTCGAAGCCCGCGTTCTGCCAGTACGTCTTGTCCTCGATGCTGGTCGTGGCGTCGATCAGGATCGGCGGCAGGTCCTTGTACTCGACGAGCGCGCGCTTCTGCTGCCCGAAGCGGGCGAGCTCCACCTTGCCGGAGGAGTCGAAGACCACGGTCTGCTGCTCGAACTCGATGTTATCGAGCGTTTCCTGGGGGTCGGGCAGGCCCTGCGCGTAGACCGCGTAGGCACCCACGGCTCCGACGAAGCCGAGCATGCCGACGAGCAGGAACGTGCCGAAGAGGAAGAGGGGGAATGCCACGGCGGCCGTTCGGGCCGCGCTTCCTCCCCGGGGGCGCTTGCCACCGTTGCGGCGGTGGCGCTGGCGCCGCGCGAGGCTGGTTTCCATTCTTGGCCGCACGATAGCATGCTGGGAACGATGGACGCCCGAACAGACGATCGAACCGCCGTCTCTGCTCCGCCCGCGGACGATGGGATTTCCATGACGACCGATCTCGAGCCCGGCGGCCTGCTCGCGGAACTGAGCTGGCGCGGCATGCTGGCCGACGTCACCCCGGGCCTGGCCGAGCGGCTGGCGAGCGGCTCTCCGATCTCGGCCTACAACGGCTTCGATCCCACCGGACCCTCTCTGCACGTCGGGCACCTCGTGCCGGTCTTCGGCATGCTCCACCTCCAGCGCCATGGCCACCGTCCGATCGCGATCGTCGGCGGCGGGACCGGGATGATCGGCGACCCGTCAGGCCGCTCGGCCGAGCGCGTTCTCCAGACGCGCGAGACGATCGTTTCCAATACCGCGGCCATCCGCGTCCAGCTGGAGCGCTTCCTGGACTTTGCACCGGGGCCCACGGGCGCCCTGCTCATCGACAACTTCGACTGGCTGGGCCGATTGGGGCTGCTCGACTTCCTGCGCGACGTCGGCAAGCACTTCACGATCCCGTACATGCTGGCGAAGGACTCCGTCCAGAAGCGCCTGGACTCCGGCCTGAGCTTCACCGAGTTCAGCTACATGCTCCTCCAGTCGGCCGATTTCCTGCACCTGTACCGCGAGTTCGGTGTCGAGCTGCAGACCGGTGGGGTCGACCAATGGGGCAACATCACCGCCGGCCTCGAGCTGATCCGGCGCGTCGAGGGCGCAACCGGGGACGGCGGCGACCCTGCCCACGGCCTGAGCTTCCCGCTCCTGACCGCCCCGGGCGGCGAGAAGTTCGGCAAGACCGCGGGCAACACCCGGGTCTGGCTGGATCCGGCCCTGACGACGCCATACGCCTTCTACCAGTACTGGCTCGACTCCGCTGATGAGGCGGTCGGAGTCCTCCTTCGGCGCTTCACCCTGTTCGACCGGCCCTCGATCGTGCGGCTGGAGGCAGCGCACGCGACGGCCCCGGAGCGGCGGCGGGCGCAGGCCGCACTCGCCCGTGACATCACGGCACGGGTGCACGGCGCTGCGGCGGCCGAGGAGGCCCTCCGCGAGTCCCGGGCTCGCTTCGGCGGCGCCGACCTGGCCGGCGTCACGGCTGACGTCACGATCGAGCGCGCGGCCCTCGCCTCGGCGCTGGATTTCGCGACGGCCGTCGGCGCCGCGTCGTCGCGGTCGGAGGCGCGTCGGCTGATCACGCAGGGCGGGCTCACCATCAACGATGTTCGGATGATGGATCCTGCGGCGGCCGTGACGGACGACCGCGGTGGGCAGTTCCACGTGCGGATCGGCAAGAAGAAGGTGCTGATCGGCCGGATTGCGGACGCCTGAGGCGCGCGGTCACGCCCGGGGCGCTTGCCCCGGGCAGTTGCCGCCGACATGAACAGAGGAAGATGCCGTTCGGGGCCAGCATCACGCCGTGAGCGCTGAGGGCCGAGGCATCGTCCGGCCTCGTCGGCGATGCGCCGTTCGAACACCGCAGCGAAGCGCCGTGGGCGTGACGGGCTGAGCCACCGATCGGCACAATCGGCCCTGACACCACTGCAAGGAGGGCGGATGGCGACCGAATTCGGGAAGCTCGCGGCCCGCCGCCGGATCCCGTTCCCGCCGAGCGTGCCGTTCCCGAAGCGGGGCCGGCCGGAAGCGGACGTCCTCGCAGACATCAGGTCGCTGATCGCGGAGGACCCGTGGCCGGTCGAAGGTGACTTCGCCCTCGCGTACGCCGGTCCGCCGCACCCCATCGCCGCTCGCGCGGCGAACCTCGCCCGTGGCTCCATCTTCGTGGAGTGGGTGGAGGACATGTACCCGTCCGCATTCCGCCTCGAAAAGGAGGCCGTCTCGATGATGGCCTCCCTGCTCGGGGCGCCCGAGGGCGTCGGCTTCCTGACCACCGGCGGCACCGAATCGAACATCTCGGCCGTGCGGCTGGCCCGCGAGATCGGGGCGAAGAGCCGCCCGGAATTCATCCTGCCGACATCCGGCCACTTCTCGTTCCGGTTGGCGGCCGAGCTGCTGGGCGTGCGGATCCGCGACCTGCCGATCGACGAGGCGACGATGCGGCCGCGCGCGGAGCAGCTACCGCGCCTGGTCAACCGCAACACCGTCGGGATCGCCTGCTCGGCGCCGGAGGGCGCGTTCGGGCAGCTGGACCCGGTGGCGGAGTTCGCCGCCTTCGCCGAGCGCCGCGGGCTCCCGCTGCACGTCGACGCGGCCTTCGGCGGCTTCATCCTGCCGTTCCTGCGCGATCTCGGCGAGCCGGTGCCGCCCTTCGACTTCTCCCTGCCAGGCGTCACCACGATCAGCACCGACGGCCACAAGCTGGGCCTGATGCCGCTCACGACGGGTTTCTTCCTGGTCCGCGACCGCGACCTGCTGGCGCATATCCCCAGCGACGAGACGATGCTTCACACGATCACGTCCACCAAGCCCGGCGGGACGGCTGCCGCGGCGTGGGCGGTGCTCCAGGCCCAGGGCCGGGACGGCTATCGCGAGACCGTCCGCCGGGCCATGCGCACGGTCGGAACACTGGCCGACGGGATCGCCGCCATCCCCGGGCTGCGCGTGGTGATGCCACCATTC
The DNA here is from genome assembly GCA_016875645.1 of Chloroflexota bacterium. GTDB lineage: Bacteria > Chloroflexota > Limnocylindria > Limnocylindrales > CSP1-4 > VGPE01. Next base: position 8,284 of record VGPE01000048.1, on the reverse strand, counting down.
ATCACGGTGCTCTGCTTCACGGCAGATGACCTGGACGTCGCGGCGATCCACGAGGGCCTTCGGCGCCGCGGTTGGGGCTCCTCCTATGGGCCGATCAACGGCATCCCGATTGTCCGGCTCTCCATCAGCCCGTATCGAACGCCAGCCCAGGCGCGTGGCTTCCTTGCGGCGCTGCGCGAGACGGTCGCGGAGGTGGGAGCGTGAGCACGGGCCACGTGATGACGGTGGCGGGTCCGGCCGATCCGGGGTCACTCGGGTTCACGCTGCCGCACGAGCACCTCTACATCAACCAGTGGCACATCCCCGAGCGGTTCGACTACCCACTGCTGACCGACGACGATGACATCCTGGCCGACGAGATCGGCCGGTTCGCTGCCGCCGGCGGACGGACGATCGTCGAGTGCACGACGCCCGACGCCGGACGCCAGCCCGCCCGCCTGCGCGCGATCGCGGAGCGCACGGGGCTCATGGTCGTCATGGCGTGCGGCTGGTATCGGGCGCCCTACTACCGGCCCGAGGACCGGATCGAGCGACGGTCCGTGCGCGACCTTACCGCGGGCCTCATCCACGAGATCCGCGAGGGCGAGACCGAGTCAGGGTTCCGACTGCGACCCGGCCTGATCGGCGAGATCGGCGCCGAGAAGGGCTGGGTCTCGCCGATCGAGGAGCGCACGCATCGCGCAGCCGGGCAGGCCGCCGCGGCGACCGGGCTGCCGCTCTTGACGCACTCGGTCTACGGGGACGTCGGCCTGGAGCAGTTGACCCTGTTCGAGTTGGAGGGGGCCGATCCGGGCCGGGTGGCCATCGGCCACGCGGACACGACGCTGGATCTGGGGTACCTGCTGGCGATCCTCGGCCGCGGCGCGCTGGTGATGTTCGATTCGTTCATGGACATGCGCGGCCGGCAGGAGGAGCGGGCGATCTCGCTCGTCCGGGAGCTCGTCGACCGCGGGTTCGTGCACCGGATCCTGCTCTCGCTCGACGTCTGCCGCACGAGCCACCTCACGTTCGGGGGTGGCGGCGGCTTCGGTTACCTGGCGACGACGGTCGTGCCGCGACTGCGGGCAGCGGGCGTCGACGAGGCGGCCATCCACGCACTCACGGTGACGAATCCGGCACGCTGGCTGACGATCGGAGGGGGCTGATGGCAGGGCTGGCGCGAACGGTGCTGGGCGACGTGGACCCGTCGGGCTGGGGGGTCACGCTCGTCCACGAGCACCTGGTGGTCGACTGGGGCGAACTGCAGGGCAAGCCCAAGCTCCGCTTCGGGTTCGAGGAGGGCGTGGGCCGGATCGTCGAGCGCTTGGCGGCCGCCCGGGCGGACGGCGTCGGCGGGCTGGGGGAGTGCACGCCGATCGGGACCGGTCGCTACGCGGACGTGATGGTGGAGGCGTCGCGTCGGAGTGGCGTGGCGATCGTTGGGGCCACCGGCTTCTTCCACGAGGGCTGGACGCCGATGCACCCGCTCGCGAAGGCCCTGGACGTGGATGCGCTGACGGACGTCTACGTGCGCGAGATCACCGAGGGCATGGGCGCCACCACAGTGCGCGCGGGCCTCATCAAGTGCGCGACGGGGGAGGGGAGCATCCCCGTCGCCGAGGAGAAGCTGCTCCGCGCGACGGCGTGCGCACATCGCGCGACCAACGCCCCGATCGTGGCCCACATCACCGAGTCGATGGAGAAGGAGCAACTCGACATCTTCGAGTCCGAGGGCGTGGACCCGTCCGCGGTCTGCATCTCGCATGTGGGGAGCGGGGAGCGCTGGCAGGAGCGGCTGCTGGGTGCGCTGCGGCGCGGGGCGAACGTCAGCGTGGACATGATCACGTATGACTTCGCGCCCGACGAGGAGCGGATCGGCGTGGTGCGCGTGGCCGCGGACGCCGGGTTCGCCGGGCAGGTGATGCTCGCCCACGATGCGCTGGTGCTGCAGTCCGGGCCGGAGCAGATGTTCGGGATCGGGCCGTCCGACTTCGGGTACATCCCGCGGGTGTTCGTGCCCAGGCTGATCGCAGCCGGGGTGGACGCGGCGGCGGCCTGGGCGATGGTCCGCGAGAACGCCCAGCGGTTCCTGGCCCGGTTCTAAGGGGCGCCTCTGTCCTGGCCCCCACCGGCGTCATGCGTGGGGCGCACGCACGGACCGCCATGCCGCCCCACCATCCGTCCGATGCACGCCAGCGCCACGTCGGCTTCGCCAAACCTCTGGCGCGTCGCCCTGCCGTGCACCCCACGCATCCATTGGCGAGGTGGCGGCTGGTTCGTACGCCGGACGCACGACCCCGCAAGCCGGAAGGTCAGGCGGAGTGCCGGTCCCGCAACACCTGCAGCGACTCCGACGGCGGAACCCCACGCTCCACCAGGAGCACCAGGGTGTGGTACAGCAGGTCCGCCACCTCGCCCGCGAGGCCCGCGCGGTCGTCGTTCTTGGCGGCCAGCAGGACCTCGGTGGCCTCCTCCGTGACCTTGCGGGCCACGGCGTCCACGCCGCCGTCGAGGAGCTTCACGGTATAGGAGCCCTCGGGCCGCTCACCCGCTCGGCGCTGGAGCGTGGACCAGAGCGTTTCGAGCCAGGCGAATCCCTGCGCAGGGAGCGGAACCTCGGACCAACCGAGCTCGTCGAAGCAGGACCGGGTGCCGCGGTGGCACGTGGGCCCCGCGGGATCCACGGTGAACAGCAGCGCGTCCGCGTCGCAGTCAAGGGACACGGCCCGCAGGCGCAGGACGTTGCCGCTCTCCTCGCCCTTCCGCCAGAGCCGGCCCCGGGAGCGGGAGTGGAAGTGCACCTCGCCGGTGGACAGGGTCGCGGCGAGCGCCTCGGCGTCCACCCAGGCGAGCATCAGGACGCGCCCGTCGCGGGCGTCCTGGACGATCGCCGGCACCAGGCCGGACTCGGCCCATGCAATGTCGGTCGGCTTGATCATGCCAGCGCCTCTTCCATGCGCACCGCGATGCCAGCCCGCGCCATCGCGACCTTGACCGACGCGATGGAGTGCTGGCGGCGATGGAAGATGGACGCCGCGAGGACCGCGTCAGCGCGCCCGTCACGGACCGCGGCGACAAAGTCCTTCGGTCCCGACGCACCGCCCGACGCAACCACCGGCACCTCCACCGCATCGCTGATGGCGCGCAACAGCTCGGTGTCGAAGCCGGACTGGGTGCCGTCACGGTCGATGGACGTGACGAGGAGTTCACCGGCGCCGAGCGCCGCCGCGCGCGCGGCCCATTCCACGGCGTCCAGCTCGGTCGCGACGCGGCCGCCGCGGACGTAGACCCGCCACCGGACGGCCTGCGGCGCAGCCGCATCAACGGGCTCTCGCTTGGCGTCGATCGCCACGACCACCGCCTGGCGCCCGAACCGCCGCGCACAGCGCGCGACCAGCGAGGGATCGGCAACTGCCGCGGTGTTGAGCGAGACCTTGTCGGCGCCGGCACGGAGCACGTCGCGCATCTCCTCTACGCGCCGCACACCGCCGCCGACCGTCAGCGGCACGAACGCGCGTCGCGCCGTCCGCTCCACGATGTCCAGCAGGGTGCCGCGGCCCTCCGGCGCGGCCGTGATGTCGAGGAAGACGATCTCGTCGGCACCCTCGCGGGCGTAGCGCTCCGCGAGTTCGGGTGAGTCGCCCTCGTCCACGAGGTCCACGAATCTCGTGCCCTTGACGACGCGGCCATTGGCCACGTCGAGGCACGGGATGACGCGATGGCATAGCATCAGGCCGCCACCTCGCGCACGGCATCCGGCGCCCGGACTGCATCCAGCGACCGCACGAAGTTGGCAAGCAGGCGCAGCCCGTCGCGGCCGCTCCGCTCAGGGTGGAACTGGACCCCGAACAGGTTGCCGCGCCGGACGGCGCTCACGAACGGCTCGCCGTGCGTCGTCTCGGCCACGACGAGATCGTCCGTCGCCTCCGACAGCGGCCGGCCGGCATACGAATGGACGAAGTAGAAGTTCGCGCCGGCGGCAATGCCCTCGAACAGCGGGTCGTCCCGGCGGCGCTCCACCTGGTTCCAGCCGATGTGCGGCAGGCGCGGCGCATTCTCCAGGCGGACGGTCCGGCCGGGCAGCAGGCCGAACGTCCGGGCCCCGTCCTCGTCGGAGCCCTCGAACAGCATCTGCAGGCCGAGGCAGATGCCGAGGTAGGGACGGTCCGCTTGCGCCCACGCGAGGATGGGCTCGAGCAGGCCGCGGCGCCGGAGCCGGTTCATGGCCGGCCGCGCCGCCCCGACGCCGGGAACGATCATCCCGTCGATGCCCTCCAGGGCATCAGGCGAGTGCGCCAGCACGACATCCGCGCCGACCGCCCGCAGCCCCTGGTCGATGCTGACGAGGTTGCCGGCGCCGTAGTCGACGACGGCGATCCGTGGGCCGCTCATTCCAGGACGCCCTTGAGCGAGGCGACGGCCCCACCGCGCCGCGGATCGATCTCGCAGGCCACGCGCAGCGCCCGACCCAGCGCCTTGAAGACCGCTTCAGCCAGGTGGTGGTCGTTGCGGCCGGCACCGCGGACGTGAAGGGTGGCCCCCGCGGTCCGCGCGAACGACTCGAGCGCATGCTCCACCAGCTGCGTGGGCAGCGTCCCGACGCGCTCGCCACGGAACGGCACGTCAATCAGCGCGTATGGCCGGCCGCCGATGTCGATGACCGCCGTCGCCAGCGACTCGTCCATCGGCACGGTCGAGTCACCGAAGCGGTTGATCCCCGCGCGGTCGCCGAGCGCCTGCGCGAACGCCGAACCGAGCACCAGCGCCACGTCCTCCACGGTGTGGTGCTCGTCCACGTGGAGGTCGCCGGTGACGTCGATGTCGAGGTCGAACAGGCCGTGGTGGGCGAGCGACGAGAGCAGGTGGTCGTAGAAGCCGACGCCCGTGCGCACGGTGGCGGCACCGGTGCCGTCGAGGCGGAGAGAGAGGGCGACGGCCGTCTCGCGCGTCTCGCGGCGGACGCCGGCCGCGCGGGGAGCGGCCGTTCCGGTGTCGGTCATGCGGCGTTCTCCCCAAGGGCTCGCTCGATCTCAGCGGCGGAGCGGAGCAGCCGATCGTCTTCGTCGGGATCCCGAACCGTGAATCGCAGCGACGCGTTCAGCGGGTGGCCCGCCCCGAACGTGCGCGGCACGATGCCGCGGCGCAGCAGGCCCTCGGCGACGGCCTCGGCTCGCTCGGGCGTCCCGAAGTCCACCAGGATGAAGTTCGTTACGCTGGGCCCGGGTCGCCAGCCGATCGCGCGCATGGCTTCGGACAGCCGGGAACGCTCGGCCCGGACGCGTTCCACGGTCTCGCGCAGGGCGGGCTGGTCGCGCAGTGCCTGCTCGACCACCGTGATGGAGATGGTCCCCACCGAGCCCGGCGGACGATAGGGCTCCATGCGCTCGAGGGTCTCGCGCCGCGCCAGGGCGAATCCAACCCGGAGGCCGGCCAGGCCGTACGCCTTGCTCGCGGTCCGGACGACGACGAGGTTGGGATACGTGCTCCGCAGCGACAGGACCGTGTCGCCGCTGAACTCGGCGTAGGCCTCGTCGACCGCGACGGCAGGCGGTGTGCGACCGTCGGCCGCCGCATCCTCCGCCAGTCCATCGAGCAGGGCCGCCACGACGCCCGGCGGTTCCGCGAGGCCGGTCGGGTTGTTCGGGCTGCAGAGCCAGATCAACGTCGACTCGCGGGCGGCGGCGCGCATCGCCGGCACGTCGATTGCCCAGCCCTGTTCCGCGGGGAGGCGCGGCACGAGCGCCACGGTTGCGCCCCGCTGCTCGCTGACGACGCGGTACATGGAATACGTGGGGATCGGCACCACGGCGCGCCCCCCGCCGGGCGGCAGGAACGCCTTGGCCGTGATGTCGAGCACCTCGTCCGCACCGGCACCGACCAGCACCTCTTCCCCGGCGACGCCGTACGTCTCGGCCGCCGCGAGCGAGAGGCGCCGGTAGTCCGACGGCGGGTATTCGGAGAGGGACGTTTCGAAGCGGCGCGTCTGGAAGCCGCGCTCCAGGGCGCGCCAGAGGACCTCGGGCGGCCGGGGCGAGGTGTTTAGATCGAAGCGGAGGATGTCCTCGACCCTGACCCCGTAGCGCTCGGCGACTGCCTCGTTGGTGGCTTCCCACGTGTAGACGGCCGGCGCGGTGGGCAGGGACATCGTGACGGGCGTCGGGCTCATCGGGGGCTCCGGGCGAAACGGGAGCGGACGGCGTCCGCGTGTGCGTCGAGACCTTCGGCATCGGCAAGGGTGACGATCGTGTCGCGCAGCGCGGCGAGGCCGTCCTGCGTGATCCGCTGGACTTGGACGAACTTCCCGAAGTCCGTGACGTCCAGCGCACCGCTGGCGCGTGCCAGGCCGCCGGTCGGCAGGACGTGGTTGGCGCCCGTGGCGTAGTCGCCGGCCGATTCCGGCGCCCACGGGCCGACGAAGAGGCTGCCGGCGTTGCGCAGCCGGGCAACCGCCGGCTCCAGGTCCTCGTCGCGGAGTTCCACGGACAGGTGCTCCGGGGCGTAGGCGTTGACGAACGAGATGGCCGCGTCGAGGTCCGGTGCGAGGACGATCCGTCCGTGCCGCTCGAGGCTGCGCTCGAGGACGGCCTGGCGGGGCGCGCGTGCGACGCGTCGAGCGATCGCTGCTTCGACCTGGTCCGCGAGGATCGCGCTGGTCGTCACGAGGATCGCGACGGAGTCCGGGCCGTGCTCTGCCTGGGTGAGGAGATCCGCGGCCACAAGCTCGGGGTCCGCGGACCCGTCGGCCAGTACGAGGCCCTCGGACGGGCCCGCCGGCAGGTCGATGCCGACCTCGCCCGCCAGCTCCAGCTTGGCGGCGGTCACCCAGACGCTGCCGGGGCCGACGATCCGGTCGACCCGCTCCAGGCCCAGATCGGGCATGCCGAACGTCAGCGCGGCGATGGCCTGAGCGCCGCCGGCAACCAGCACCTGGTCAACCCCGAGCAGGCCGGCCGCGCCGAGCACGATCGGATCCAGGCCGCCGGGGCCGGCCGGGGAGGCGACGACGATGCGGCCGACACCGGCAACCTGCGCCGGGACCACGGTCATGACCAGCGACGAGGGGAGGGGAGCCTGGGCGGCGGGGACATAACAGCCCACGCTGCCGATCGGCGTCCAGCGACGTTCGATGTCGACGCCCGCGACGATCTGCGTCCGGGTCGTCCCGGGCCGCTGGGTCTCGGCGAAACGGCGGACGTGGTCGATCGCCTGGACGAGGGCCCGGCGGACCCCCGGCTCGAGAGCCTCTCGGGCGGCAGCAAGCGATTCCGCGTCCAGGAGCAGCCGGCCGTCCGGGAGCCCGCCGCCGAACCGAACGTTGAGCTCTCGGACCGCGTCGGACCCGCGGGCACGGACGTCGTCGACGATGGCCCGTGTCCGATCGCGGACCGTCGCGTCGGGCACCGCGTTGCGCCGCACGAGGGGCCGCGCCTCGTCCACGGTGAGTCGAGGGATCGCGAGGGGCATTATCGCGGTCACGGGACGATCTTCTCGATCGGCAGGACGAGGATGCCCGACGCGCCGGCGGCCTTGAGCCGCGGCAGGAGGCCCCAGACCGCGTCCGAGTCCACGACGGAGTGGATCGCGATCATGCCGCTGTGTGCAAGCGGGATCACCGACGGCGACTCGAGGCCCGGCAAAAGGTCCTCGAGCTCGGAGAGCTTCGCGGCGGGGGCGTTCATCATCACGTACTTCTTGCCGCGCGCCGCCAGCACCGCCGAGAGCATCGTGTCGATGGCGTTCAGCTCCGCAGTGCGGCCGATCTGGGCGCCCGGGTTGGCGATCAGAACCGCTTCCGACGAGAGGACGTCGCCGATGGGGCGGAGGCCGTTCATCACGAGCGTCGAGCCGGTCGAGACGAGGTCCACGATCGCCTCGGCCAGCCCGAGGCGAGGCGCCACCTCGACGGCCCCGGACAGCGGGATGACGTCGATCGGGATCTTCCGCTCCGCGAAGAAGCGGCGGGTGATGTTCGGGTGGGCCGTGGCGATCCGCAGGCCCGCCAGATCCTCCACCCTCTGGTACGAGGAACCCGCAGGCGCCGCGGCGGCCAGCCGGCAGCGGCCGTAGCCCAGGGTGCGCAGGCGCGGCAATTCCGCCCCGGCCTCGGCCAGGAGGTCGATCCCGGTCACGCCGATGTCCGCAACGCCGTCGCCGACGAACTCCACGATGTCGTTCGTGCGGACGAACAGGATGTCCAGATCAAAGTTCTGGACGCGCGCCACGAGGGTACGGTCGTGCTCCTCGAAGACGAGGCCCGCATCGTGGAGCAGGGCGAGCGTCGGCTCCACCAGGCGGCCCTTGTTCG
>VGPE01000047.1 GCA_016875645.1 Chloroflexota bacterium | reverse complement strand
TCGAGCTCCGTGACCTTGCGGCCCTGGACGATCATCCCGCTCGAGAGCACCTCGGCGACCGCGGCCGCCTCTTCCGGCCCGACGTCCGGGCGCGCGATCGGGATCATGCGGGGGCCCCCTGCTTGGTGGGCCGGGCATCGGTCCCCGTGCGCTCGACGAGCGCCTCCGCGTCCGGCACGTAGGTGTAGGTTCGCTGACAGGTCACACAGAACGCGTCCTCGCCGGGCTCGAGGTCCGCCGGGGCAGGCGAACCATCGGTGCCCGTCAGGCGCAGGCCGCACGCGCACACCCAGCCCAGTCGTCGCGCGGGGTTGCCGACGACCAGGGCGTAGTCGGCGACCGGGCGCGTCACGACCGCACCGGCGCCCACGGTGGCGAATGATCCGACGTCGATGCCGGCCACGACGACCGCGCCGGCCCCGATCGAGCAGCCGCGACGCAGCGTGATGGGGCTCACGGTCCAGTCCTCGGCGCGGGCAAGGTCGCCGCTCGAGGTGATCGCTCTCGGAAAGCGATCGTTCGTGAGGATGGCGCCGGGGCCGATGAACACGCCGTCCTCGACGGTGACCCCGTGATAGACCAGCGCGCCGTTCTGGACCTTGACGCGGTCACCGAGGGTCACGCCCTCGTCGATGAACGCGTCGCGTCCGATGACGCACTCCGCCCCGATCCTCGCGCCGGTCCGCAGCTGCGCGCGGTGCCAGATGCTCGTCCCCGGTCCGACGCTCACACCAGCCTCGAGATCGGCTGACGCATGGACACGCGCGGAAGGGGCGATCACGCTGGGCGGACTCCTCTGAATCGGCGGGCGGAAGGCTCCGACCGCGAGCGTCCCGGCCGCGTCCCGGGCCGCGGCGACAGTGCGAGGAGTATAGGGCCCCTACCGGCGCCGGACCCGGACCAGCGCGAGCACCAGACCCAGCGCAGCCCCGAGGGCAAGCCCTCCCCGCCAGTCGACGAGGATGCGACCCGCCCCCGTCGCCGAGCGGGCAACCACCACCAGGGCGCCGCTCTAGGGGCCGAAGGTGACGTTGTTCGCGACCACCGTCCGGGCGCCGGCCTGATCGAGATGCACGTCACGGGCGAGAACGCCCTGCACGAAGCCCTGGCGGATGGTCACGTCGCCGGCGATCGCGCCACCGAGGACGCCCCGGTCCACGGAGACGTACTCCGCCCGGGCGCCACCGATGGCTCCGAAGGTGACGCTCACTTCGTCTGCCCGAGCGCCGCCGACCGCGCCACGGCTCACGGCGATGCTGCCGGCCGTCGCACGGCCCACGCTGCCACCACGCACTTCGAGGCGCTCGGCGTCGGCGAACTCCAGGCGGCGGACATGATCGAGCACGTCGTCGTCGTCGGCGAAATCGGGGGCGGCCGCCGAATCGTCGTCCTCGTCGTCCTCGTCGTCCTCGTCGTCCTCGTCGTCCTCGTCGTCCTCGGCGACGGGCGCCTCGGGCCTATCCCCTGACCGGGGCGCGCGCCCGCCATCCGGCTCGACCGCCGTCCATTCGTTCTCCAGCGGAATGGGCTCTTCGGCAATGGGGAGCTCGCCGCCTTCGGCACCGCCGCCCTGCGCCTGACGTTCACCCGGCGACCCGGACGACCAGTGTTGCGTCATCTCCGACCCCCGATCCGCGGCCCGTGCTGTCAGACAGCCTAGCGGCTCCCGGCGCCTCGTCCACCTGCCTGGCGATCTGCCGACCGGGCGGCGTGGCGACGGTTATGCTCACGACGCATCGGATGGCGCTCGATCGTCTCCCGTCTGGCTGACCAGCACCACGCTTGGACTATCCTGCGCCCGGGGTACGGGTCGGCGCTGAGGCGCGTCGCGACCATGGAGGAGGAATGACCGTCACCGACCGCCGCCGCCGCCTGGCCCTCGTGCTGGTCGTCGCGGTCGTGGTCGCTGGGGCAGTGCTCGTGCTCGGGGGCAATCGGGTCACGCCGCCAGTCGTCGGCGCGCAGTCCCCGTCACCCGAGGCATCGCCGACCGCGGTCGCTGCCGCGTCCCTGCCTGAGTCGCCGACGCCCGCGCCGTCACCCACCGTCGCGAGGACGCCGGCTCCGACCGTTGCGCCGACGGCGAGCCCCAGCCCCATGGCGAGCTCGTCGCCCCCGCCGAGCCCGACGCCGAGCCCCTCACCGACGACCGCGGCCAACACGGTCCCAGCACCACTGACGGGCATGCCGGTCACGAAGACCGCCGCAGCCCGGCATCCGATCGCGGTCATGATCGACGACCATCCCGACGCGCGACCGCAGTCGGGCTTCAACGCAGCGTCGGTGGTCTGGCACGCACCGGCCGAGGGCGGCATCCCTCGCTACATGCTCGTCTTCCAGGAGATGCTGCCCGGCTCGATCGGGCCGATCCGCAGCGCGCGCCAGTACTACATCCAATGGGCAGCCGAGTGGCGCAGCGCGTACGTGCACGCGGGCGGCGCCCCGAACGCCCTGACCACGCTCCGCCAGCACGGGGACGGGCAGCTGGTCTACAACGCCGATTACGCCCGCTGGGGCAAGCCCAACGCTCCCTATATCTGGCGCATCACGACGCGCTTCGCGCCGCACAACGTGTATTCGACGGGTGCTCAGCTGCAGAGCCTGGCCGACAGGATCGGGGCGAAGGGCGCGGTCGAGATGGCGTGGCGGTTCGGGTCGGCGCTGCCGCTCGCGCAGCGGCGGATCGGCGGGTCGATCCGCGTGACGTATCGCTTCAACCAGATCGACTACGCGTACGACCGCGTCACCAACACGTACCCGCGCTCGGTCATGGGCAGGCCGCAGATCGACGCGGACGACGGCCGGCAGGTCGCGCCGACCAACGTGATCGTGATGTTCGTCCGGTTCGCGCCGCTGCCGGGCGACCCCCACCCCGAGAAGCTGCGCCTTGCGGGTGACGTCATCGGGACCGGCAAGGCGTACATCGCCACCAACGGCAAGGCGCTCACGGGCACGTGGTCCAAGAAGTCCAACACCTCCCCGACGGTCTTTCTTGACGCGAAGGGCCGCCCGGTCGCGCTCACCCCGGGCCAGACGTTCATCCAGGTCGTGGCGACGGGGACGAAGGTCCACATCGTGGGAGGCACGGACCCGTAGCTCGCCACGTTGGCACGCCACGGGCGCGCGCGCGTCCGGTCAGTTGAGCGTCGCGGCCTCGGCGTAGATCGCGCGCGTCTCGGCGGCGACCGCGTCCCAGGTCCGGGCCCGCAGCGTCCGAGACGCGGCGGCCGTCGCTGCTTCGACCGCGATCCGCGCCCTGGAGTTGCCCAGGAGCGCCCGCATGGCGCTGGCGAGACGGTCGGCCGATCCGGATTCCACGAGGATTCCCGCCGCACCGACGACTTCAGGCAGCGCCCCGGTGGCCGTGGCGACCACGGGCGTGCCCGAGGCGATGGCTTCCAGCGCCGGGAACCCGTTGGCGTCGGAGAGCACCGGCAGCACGGCGGCCCGTGCGCCGGCAACGAGCGCCGCCACTTCGGTCTCGTCGCCGAGCGGCGCGTAGGAGAGCCGCTCCCCGACACCCTCGCGTGCGGCCACGCGTGCCAGCGCCGCTCGATCGTCGGGACTCGCGCCGACCAGGAGCAGGCGCGGCCCGTCGCGATGGGTGCCGGCGATCTGCGCGAGCGCCTCGAGCAGGGTCGGGAGGTCATGGCGGGCGTCGTACCGCCCGGAGTAGACGAGGTACTCGCCAGCCAGGCCGTGGCGTTCGCGGGCCGTTGCGATGGCCTCCCGCGCGATCGGTGCCGCGTACTCCGGGCGCGGCGCAAGGGGCACCACTCGTAAGGCTGCCCTCTGGGCCCGCAGCAGGCGCCGTGCGCCGGCCGCCGTCGCGGCCGCCGGGACGATCACCGCGGCCGCGTCGCGCAGGATCCGCGCCCGCAGCCGCATCCCGAAGCGCGCGGCCGGGGACGCCTGATAGCGGTCTGGCAGCTCCCAGGGCGCGAGGTCGAGCAGCGTCACCACGAGCGGATGCCGGATGCCGAGTGGCGCGAGCCCGCCGGCCGCGTGGTAGACAACCCCGGCCGCGCCGGAGGCGGTGGCGCCGCGTGCCGCAAGCAGCGCCGCCCCGCGCAGGAAGAACGGGTCGACGGTCAGCGCCCCGGATCGCAGCAGGCGTGTCCGCGGCAGGAAACGCCGCCCGGCGATACGCAGGCCGCCCGGGATCTCGGGCTCTGTCGCCCCGGCCTCCTGGAGCAGGATGAACGACTCGCCCTCGATGGGCCGTCGCGCGAACGCCGCCAGCAACTCGCGCAGGTAGATCGCGGTGATGGGAGCACGCTCGGGGGCCTGGAGGGGCCGGACGTCGAGGATCACGCGGAGCCCGGGTGGATCCGCGATGGCCACCGCCGAACCCAGGCGCGAGCTGCCGTGCGCGGCGCCCTTCACGGACGTGTGCGCCGCGGCCCCCGCCCGCGCAGCTCCTCCCAGCGGAGCTGGAGCACGACCAGGAGCGCCTCAACCACGATCCGCCGCGACATCTTGGACTGGCCGACGCGCCGGTCGCGGAACGTGATCGGGACCTCGACGACGCGGCCGCCGAGCCGGCTGGCGCGGTAGGTCATCTCGATCTGGAAGACGTACCCGCCCGCGTGGACGCCGTCGAAGGGGATGGACGCCAGCGTGGTCGCACGCCACGCCTTGAAGCCGCCGGTCAGATCGTGCGCGCCGAGGCCCAGCACGACCCGGGCGAACAGGCTGCCCATGCGCGAGATCAGGCGGCGGCTGAGGCCCCAGTCGACCACGCCGCCGCCCTTCGTGTAGCGCGAGCCGATGACGAGGTCGGCGCGGTCGGCGACGATCGGCGCGATGAGCGACGGCAGGGCCGCGGGGTCGTGGGACCAGTCGGCGTCCATCTGGAGGATCACCCCCGCGCCGCCCGCGATTGCCACCGCGAAGCCGTCGAGGTAGGCCCGACCAAGGCCCTGCTTGCCCGGCCGATGGCGCACGCGGATGCGCGACTCGGTGCTCGCCAGCTGGTCGGCGAGGGCACCTGTGCCGTCGGGCGAGTTGTCGTCGACCACGAGGAGCACGGCATCGGGCAGCTGCTCGAGGATCGCCGCGGCGATGCCCGAGAGGTTGTCAATCTCGTTGTAGGTCGGCAGCACCACCCAGCTAGGGCCGGACGGCGACGCCGCGGCCACCACGCTCATGGCAGAACCCCGGCGCAACTGGCGGAGCACGTGAGGCGACGCTCCGCGTGAAGAGCGGAGGCCAGATTACCGGAGGGGCAGGCTCAGCGTGCTCGCGTTCGTTCCGCCGCGCGTATCGATCCCGGTCACCTTGAAGGCCATGGTGCCGGCACCGCCGTTGTTCGAGAGGCGGATAGTGAGCCGGTACGTACCCGTCTTGATCTTCGACATGGTGACTGTCTGGGCCGCCAGCCCCGGACGGGTGTACGTCAGCTTCGGGCTGGCCTTGAGGGGCTCGGCTGAAATGGCGGTGATCGTGACGCTGCCGCCGCGGACCACAGTGGAGACGCTGGGCGTGAGCGCGAAGGCGCTCGCCGTGAGGCGCGTCCGGACCACGTCGGTCAGGACCCCGTTGGTGACGGTCAGCACCGAATCGTAGGTGCCGGCGGGCACGAGGTTCCCGGCCTGGTCTCTGCCATCCCACTTCAGGGAAATGCTGCGGGCCAGGAGCGCAACCCCGTCGTACGTGGTCAGCACGGGCGTGCCCGCGGCATCCACGATCTGCCAGGTGACGGTGGCCGGCTGCGTGAGGCTGAAGCCGAGGCGTGTGGAGCCGGCGAGCGTGTCTCCGTCCTGCGGGTAGAAGACCGTGGCCGAGGTCGTGACGGAGCCGATCGCCCGGTAGACGACGACCGAAAAGGCGACGGTCGGGCCGGTGTTGCCTGCGGCGTCGCGGCCGGTCACGGTGACCGTGTATCTGCCGTCGGCAGCTCCGATGCCAGCGTCGGTCTGGCCGTCCCAGGTGATGGTGGCGGTCGGGCCGTTGGTCGATGACAACAGCCGGCGGACTGGCGCGCCATCGGGTGCGGTGACCGTCGCGTCCAGCGTACCTGCGCCGCCCAGCAGAAGCTTCGCGGTCCAGGTGTCGTTCACGCGATCGCCGTTGGGCGAGATCGTGACGGGCGTGGTCTGCGACGTGGTCGTCGTCATGAGCGCCGGGTCACCCACGATCGAGCGATAGAACTTGCCCGAGCTCCGGTCAGGGTCGGAGTACGCCGTAGCGCCCGGGGTCCGAGTGCTCGCGAACGCGGTGGGATTACCCTGGCTGGCACTGGATGTGAGCCACATGTCGAAGACGGTCTGCCGGGTGGTGAACAGGGCCGCCACGTAGTTCGCGCTGGCCGACCCGTAGGCCTCGGAGATGACGGCGCGCGCGCCGATCGCGAGGAACCCGGACGCGAAGTTGTCGATGCGCTGACGGGCCTGCTCGAGCGTCGGATCGGGCTTGCCCGGCTCCGAACTGCCCGAGGCGTAGCACAGGTGGCCCAGGATGACCACAGCGTTCGACGCCAGGCGGACCTCGTTGCGCAGGTATTGCTCGCCGTAGTACTTCGTCGTGGAGTCGTCGCCGCCCGCCGTTGGGTTGAGGCCGAGACCATTGTGCCGATCCGGCGCCATCGTCGACGTATACGGGCTGGGGAAGCCATTCCCGTGGCCCATGTAGATCACGATGGAGGCGTCCTGCAGCGCCGCCCTGGCAGCCGTCCACGTCGCGTTGGGCGTGTAGACCTTGACCACGTTCGGGGTGTACTTGAGCGCCTCGGCCGCGGCCGCATCCGCGTCGCGCTTGTACCCGGCGGTCGAGCCACCAACAGGTCCCACGATGATCGCGACCTTCGGGGGCGAGGCGGCGGCGACACTGGCTGGGCCGCTGCCGGGAACAGCGCCCAGGAGGACGCCGCCCACCACGACGGCCGCCAGGAGGATCGATCGCACGATGCGGTCTCCAGGACGGCGATCGCGCAGCCCGCCCGGTGGGCTGAGGCCGCTGCGCGAACGCGGGGGATGGTTGCTCCGGCACTGTCCCAGCCGAGCTGTCCGTACTCAATCGCGGGATCGTCCCGTTGGGAACTGGCCCATTGGTACCAGTGGGGGTAGTACGGACGGGTCTGATGGGGTCCGCTGTGGTCGGGCGCCCGGGCGGTGGCGGTAGGGCGGGCGGTATCCGATGCGGTCGGGCGCCCGGCCGGTGGCTCGTAGGGCGGGCGGTGTCCGATGCGATGCCCGTCAATGCATCACGGGGCCAGATGATGCGGTGAGGGGCATCGCGGGCCGCGATGATGTGGTGAGGGGCATCGCGGGCCGCGATGATGTGGTGAGGGGCATCGCGGGCCGCGATGATGCGGTGAGGGGCATCGCGGGCCTTGCCCAACACAGGGCCACCCCCGGGCCGGGTCAGCCGGGCGATGGCCCCTGCAGACGCGCCACCAGCTCCGCCAGCGGCGGGTTGGTGCGATCGCGGTCGGAGAGGATCGGGCGCCCGTCCGCAGTCGGAGCGACGTCCGGCCACGGCACGCCGACCGCCGGATCGTCCCAGGCGAAGCCCAGCTCGTCGCTGCCGTCGTACTCGTTGGTCACGAAGTAGATGAGCTCGAGTGGCTCGAGGGCCATGAAGCCGTGCGCCACGCCGGCCGGGATGACCAGCCAGTCGTCGGCGACGAGTTCGCGGGTCTCGACGAGAGCGCGGAAGCCGGTCCCTGTCAGGAGTGGCCGCACGTCCACCAGCGCCACGAAGGCGCGCCCGCGGGCCACGATCCAGAGGTCGAGCTGGCGGCGGTGGTAGTGCAGCCCGCGCAGGACGCCGGCGGACGACGTCGAGATGTTCGCCTGCACGAACCGCTCGTCGGGCATCTGGCTGGCGCGCCACAGCTCGCGGAAGGAGCCACGGTTGTCGTCGAATCGCGCAACGGCACCGAATCGGACGTCGAGCAGCGCTGACGGGGGACGGTCGGTCGTCATCGCGCGCCAGCCTCAACGAGCTGCCGCCGCAGGGTTGGCAGGTAGTGGGCCAGCGCAACCTGCCAGGTCGGCATCAGCTCCCCGTCAGGTAGCGGCGTCGGGGCCAGGACGCCCCAGAGTAGCGGCGTCGAGGCGCGCGGCCACGTGGATGCGGGCACCTCCTCGATCGGGTCGTCGCGGCCCAGCTGTCGCAGGAGCTCGCGCGCCCAGCCCGCGCGCGACGTGTGGCCGGTGTTCACGATGTGGTGGATTCCGTCGTGGGTACCGCGGATGTCGCCTGCCCACAGCAGGCCGACGATTGCCTCGGCAAGATCCTCACTGAACGTCGGTGAGCCGATCTCGTCGGCCACCACCCTGAGCGGCTGGCCGGCATCGCGCGCGCGGTCGGCCGCGGCGAGGATCTTCTGCGGGAAGTCGTTACCGGGCGGGCCGTACAGCCACGAGGTGCGCACGATCGCGAGCTGACCGCGGCCCCCGGCGAATGCCCTTCGCGCGGCGAGCTCGCCGCCGAGCTTGGACGCGCCGTACGCGTTGATCGGGTCGGGCAAGTCGTCGGGCGCGTACCCGCGGCCGTCCGTGCGGCGGCTGTCGAAGACCTCGTTGGTGCTGATCTGGATCAGGTCGACGCCCGCGACAGCCGCGGCGCCTGCCAGGACCCCGACCGCGTCCGCGTTCCGAGCGCCGGCCAGCGATGGGTTGCGGGCGCAACCGTCAACGTCGGTCCAGGCGGCGGCGTTGATGACCACCTCCGGCCGGTCGCGCTCCAGCAACGGCACGATGCCCGCAGGAAAATCAAGGTCGAAGTCCGCCCGTGTCCAGGCGGTGGGCCCGGCCGGTCCGGTGAACGGCGCATCCTCGAGCGCGGCGATCAATGCCCGCCCCAGCCGACCGCCGGCCCCCGTCACTGCCACGCGCATGCCGCGGCCTCAGCGCTCCGCGTTCGTCGAGGTGGCGAGCCGGCGCTCGTACTGGCGCCGGTAGTAGACGTCCCATTCACCCGACCTGACGGCGCGCCACCACTCCCGATTGGCGATGAACCAGTCCACCGTGCGCCCGAGTCCCTCGGGGAACGGCACGCGATTCCGCCAGCCGAGCGCATGGATCTTCGCGCCGTCCATCGCGTAGCGCCGATCGTGGCCGGGCCGGTCCTCGACCCGCCGGACCAGCGACCAGGGCTTCCCCAGTCGTTCCAGGAGGGCCGCCACCACTTCACGGTTGGGCAGTTCGGCCTCGCCGGCCACGTTGTAGGCCTCGCCGCCGCGGCCGCGGCGCAGGACGTGCTCGATCGCGCCCGCGTGATCTGACACGTACAGCCAGTCGCGCCGCTGCATCCCATCCCCGTACAGCGGCAGCGGTGCGTCGTCGATGGCGTTGGTGAGGAACAGGGGGATCAGCTTCTCCGGGTGCTGGAAGGGGCCGTACGTGTTGGAGCCGCGGGTGATGACGGCGTCCACCCCGTAGGTGACGACGTAGCTGCGCACCAGCAGGTCGCCGGCCGCCTTGGCCGCGGCGTACGGCGAGCGTGGCGCGAGCGGCGACGACTCGGTCCAGGCCGCGTCGTCCTGGCCGAGAGAGCCGTAGACCTCATCGGTGCTGACCTGCAGGAAACGGATGGGGCGGCTTGACTGCGTCCGCCGAACCGCTTCGAGCAGCACATGGACGCCGATGACGCCGGTCGTGAGGAACGCCTCCGGGTCCAGGATGGAGCGGTCCACGTGCGATTCCGCAGCGAAGTTGAGCACCGCGTCGGCCTCGGCCACGAGCGGCGCCACGGCGTCCGGGTCCGCGATGTCGCCCTGGATGAAGCGCAGGCGCGCTCCCTGCTCCTCGTCGGCGAGGGCCGGCGCGAGGTTCTCGCGGTTGCCCGCGTAGGTGAGCTTGTCGAGGACCGTGATGCGCGTGCCATCTCGCCGCGCCAGGACATCGCGCACGAACGCCGAGCCGATGAAGCCGGCGCCACCGGTGACGAGCAGATGGGGCCGCTCGGGCAGCGCGAAGGCCAGCTTGCCCTCGCCCTCGCCTTCGCCGTCGGTCACGATGGCGCGCGCTCGGCCGCGGGCCCCATGCCCTCGGCGATCACGACCGGGTGGTCGGTCGAACGCCGGTCCGCCGGCCGCGAAGGGGGCGGGGCGAGTCGGCCCTCCGCGGCATGCTCGGCGGCGATCTCCGCCGCACGCAGCAACGATGGCACGGTGCCCGCGTCGGTCCAGTCGCCCTCGTAGATCGGAGCGAAGAGGCCACGATCGGGGATGCAGTGGTTCAGGACGTCGGTGATCTCGAACTCCCCCCGGCCCGACGGCGCCAGGCCGTCGATCACGTCGAACGCGTCCGGGCGCAGGAAGTACACCCCGATCGGGATGAGGTTGCTCTTGGGCTTGGCGGGCTTCTCCTCGAAGCCCACCACGTTGCCGGCCGCGTCCAGTTCGGCCACGCCGAACCGCGCCGGGTCGGGCACGCGGTAGAGGAGCGTACCGGCGCCGTATGGGCCGCGCTCGAACTCCCGCGCCGCGTCCGCGAGCGGCTGGCCGCGCAGGATGTTGTCGCCCAGGACGCAACAGAACGCGTCGTCGCCGACGAAGTCGCGCGCCAGGCCGATCGCATGGGCGATCCCCAGTGCGCCGCGCTGGTAGCGGTACGTGAGGTCAAGGCCGAAATGGGCGCCGTCTGCGAGCAGTTCCACCACGTCGCCGACGCTCTTGCCACCGACGATCACCAACACCTCTCGGATCCCCATGCCGGCCAGGGTCTCGATCGGGTAGTAGATCATCGGCCGGTCGTAGATCGGCAAGAGGTGCTTGTTGGTCACGATCGTGAGCGGAAACAGGCGCGTGGCGGTCCCGCCGGCCAGCACGATCCCCTTCATCGCGTGTCAGCGTAGCAGCGGGGGAGGCCAGGCCAGCGTCGGAGACCCACGCCCCCGCGCCGGCACATCCCTCTGGCTCGTCTCCGGCCCGGCCATGCGCCACACGCACGAACCAGCCGCGATGTCGTCATGTCGTGCACCAGCGGTACGCCAGGACGACACTGAGGTCGGATCCGGCGCATTCCGCGGTCGTGCCGTGCACCCGACGCATGGCAGCGCAACGTGGCGGTCCGGTCGTGCACTGGACGCACGCGACCACGGTTGCGACCGTCGAGCTCAGCTCCCGCCCGGGCTGGGTGCCGGCGTGAGGAACGGCTGCTCCGTGTCGGGCAGCGTCCCGTCGGGGTTCGTGATCGTGGTCGGCTGCTCGTCGGGCGCCGGCAGGCCGCCCTCATAGCCGACGATCACCAGCACGTACTCCAGGCGGTCGAGGTCGAGGTCCGGCTCCAGGAACGCGGTCTGAACCACGGCGTTGGGGTCGCGCCTGACGTCAACGATCCTTCCGATCAGCAGGCCCTTCGGATAGGGCGAGCGGATCCCGGCGGCAAGTTCGATGCCCGCGGTCATGACGTTGTCGCCGATCTTGAGGCGCTGCGTGGCATCGATGTTGCGCATCAGGAGGGCCCCACCCAGCTGGCCCACGACTTCGCCCGTGGCGGCGTTGGCGACGTCGTGGCCGATCACGGTGGACTGGCCGTCGGTGATGAGGCGCACCCGCGCGAAGTTGGGGCCCGCGTCGATCACCCGGCCCGCCAGCGCGCCGCCGGCCGCGACGACCACGTCGCCGATGACGATTCCCACGTCCGTGCCCCGGTCGACCGTCACGACCCGGCGGAACTCCGACGACTCGCGTGCGACGACCTGGGCGGCCACGCTGCGAAACTCGAGGGTGGCGCGGACGTTGAGCAACTCCGCGAGTGCGACGTTCTCGCGGGCCACCTCGGCGAGACGCGCGTTCTCCGCGGCGAGACGCGCGTTGTCGGCCGCCAGTCCCTGGTTCTCTGCCCGAAGGCGGTCGATGTCGGCCAACGCGCCGACCAGCGACGAGGCGACGCGCCCGACCTCGGCCAGTGCCGACTGCACCGGCCGGAAGGCAAAGGCGAGGCCGCGCTGCAGTTCGAGCAGGGGCGGCGCGGATGAGAATGCCATGAGGACCAGGGAGATCGCGAGCAGCGCGGCGAACGCGATCCCCCGGCGCCGGTTGGCCCGATTCGCAAGTGCGCCCTGCATCCCGGCAGCCTACCCCGCCCGGCGGATCACGCCCGCTGCAGCTTCAGCGGCGCCAGCGTCCCGAGGCCCTCCGCCACCACGAGGGCGTCGTCACCGGGGGTGATGACGAAGTCCGCCGGGGGATTGACGAAGTTCACTCCGCCGCGGCTGACCGAAAGCAGTGTGGCGCGATGCTCCGTCCGGAGGCGCGCACTCAGGTCGTTGACCGCAAGGCCCTGGTATTCGTCCGGGATCGAGATCCGGTAGAGCTCCGAGCCCTCGCCGCCCGACACGATGTCCATGACCAGTTCCGTCAGTCCCGGGTAGAGCGATGAGCGCGCAAGTAGCCGCGACGCGAGCCGCGATGTCACCAGCACTTCGTCGGCCTTCGCCCGGCGAAGGTGCTCGACATGCCTGGGATTGTTGACCTCCACGACGGTCCGGACCGACGGCGCGATCGACTCGATCGCCATCACCTTGAGAATGGACCGCATGTCGGCCTCGTCGGTCGGCTCGCTCGGGAAGACCAGGGCTGCGAACGCCTGCTCGACCCCGGCCCGCCGCAGGTCCTCGCCGTCGGTGGCGTCGCCGCGGACGTAGTACGCATCCGAGCCCGCCAGGTTTCGGTCGGGCCGATGGATCAGGACCACCTTGTGCGGGTAGTCGTCGCGGCGCAGCTCCGCGATGAGTTCGCGCGCGCTGGGGTTCCAGCCGCAGACGACGATATGGTCGCGGTAGCCGGCGGCACCCATGCCCTGGCCCTCCTTCAACAGGAAGTCGATGACAAATCCGATCAGCAGCCCCGTGGCCGCGGCCAGCAGCACCAGCCCGGTGAGCGTCAGCAGCCAGCTGACCATCCCGCCCAGGGGCGTGGTGACGTAGGTCGGGTCACCCGACCCGAGGACGGTGTTCACGCCCCAGTAGAACGCGGCAGCCAGGTTCTCGACGCTGAAACCCTTGTCGGCCTCGACGCTGATGATGATCAGCGCCGCCGTGAGCACCGTGAATGCGATCAGCCCCAGGAGGACGAGGCCGACACGCCGGTCAAGGCGGCCGCGCGCCTGGCGCAGGTACCAGCCGACCCGCTGGATCTCACGCAGCTGGACGACGCGCGAAAGTCGCCCGCGGACGCCCGAGCCGATCACGTCCGCCCGCCCCGCGTGCGCGGACCTATCGCGGCGGCCGCGAGTACGTGTCGGCGACGAGCACGCGACCCATCTTGTCGAGCTCCTCGAGCACGATGCCCGTCCCGCGCGCGACGCAGGTCAGCGGATCGTCGGCGACATGGACCGGCATCTGGGTCGCCTCCGCGATCCGCCGGTCCAGGCCGACCAGGAGCGCCCCGCCGCCGGCAAGCACGATGCCCTGGTCCATGATGTCGGCCACCAGTTCGGGCGGAGTCTCCTCGATGGTGTCCTTGATCGTGTCCACGATCTGGGCGACGGACGGCTCGATCGCCTCGCGAATCTGGTCGGCGCCCACTTCGACCGCGCGGGGCAGGCCTGTCAGGAGGTCCCGGCCACGGAGGGTCACGCGCTGGGCGTCCCACTCGCCCGACGATGCGGACGCGATCGCGATCTTGATGTCCTCGGCCGTCCGCTCGCCGAGGAACAGGTTGTATTCGCGGCGGGCGAACTGGACGATGTCCTGGTCCATCTCGTCACCGCCGATGCGGATGGACCGCGAGACGACGATGCCGCCGAGACTGATCACCGCGACCTCGGTGGTGCCGCCACCGATGTCCACGATGAGTGAGCCCGATGGCTCGCTGACCGGCAGGCCGGCGCCGATCGCCGCGGCCATCGGCTCCTCGATCAGGCGCGCCCAGCGGGCCCCGGAGTTCAGGGCCGCGTCGCGGACGGCGCGCTTCTCCACCTCGGTCACCCCCGAGGGGATGCCCAGCAGCATCCGCGGCCGCGAGATGGCGCCCGTGAAGCTGTGCACCTTCTCCACGAAGTACTTGATCATCTGCTCGGTGACGTCGAAGTCGCTGATGACCCCGTCACGGAGTGGGCGGATCGCGACGATGTTGGCCGGCGTCCGGCCCACCATGCGCTTGGCCTCGGCGCCGACGGCGAGCACACGCTTGGTCTTCGCGTCGATCGCCACCACGCTGGGCTCGCTGATGACGATGCCGCGCCTGCGGACGTGCACGAGCGTGTTGGCCGTGCCGAGATCGATGCCGATGTCGCGCGAGAACAGGCCCAACAGGCGATCGAACATGCGGCGGGCCGGTTCCTCGGTGCAGAGCCCCGGTGGGCCGGCGAGGCAGCGCCTCGCCCCGGGGGCCAGTATCGCACGTTGCCCGGGCAGCGCTGGGGCCCATCATCGGCCCCCGGTCGGCCGGCAGGTCACGGCCCGCTGCTCGTTGCGGCGCGGGGCCGAGGTCGCGAGTCGGCCCGATCGAAGTTCACTCCGCGGTCGCGCAGCGACACCCAGGCGTCATGACCCACGACGAGGTGATCGAGCACGTCGATGTCGAGCAGGCGGCCGGCTGCGAGAGCTTCGGCTGTGAGGTGAAGGTCGTCAGGCGATGGCGTGGGGTCGCCGCTCGGATGGTCGTGGACGAGGATCACGCGGCTGGCGTTCAGGCGGACAGCGTCCCGGAAGAGTTCGCCCACCCGCACGAGGCTGGCGCTGACGTTGCCCTGGTAGACGGTGACGACACGCAGGACCGTGTTCTTCGCGTTGAGCACCACCGCACGCAGTTCCTCCCGCTCCAGCCGCCCCATCTGGAGAACCAGCCGATCCGCCACATCGCGCGGCGAGCGGATGGTCCAGCTCGCAGCCGGCCAGTCCGCCAGCAGGCGCCGGCCGAGCTCGAATGCCG
>VGPE01000046.1 GCA_016875645.1 Chloroflexota bacterium | reverse complement strand
GCGCCTGACCGCGTCGTAGTAGGGCGGCTGGAGCAGCGTCGATTGCCCCACGACCCAGTCGGCGATGCCCCGATTGATCTGCTCCAATGCCTCGAGCAGCTTCGCATCGGTGCCCTCCGGGTCGCGTGTGAGCGAGTCGCGGGCCCAGCTCGAGCGTTCCAGCTGCTCGTACCAGCGGCGATAGGCCCCGTAGGCGTTGCCGACCCGGAGAACCGCGCTCGCGTCCTGGTCGGTGGCCGCGAGGCCGATCCGGTCCGCCTCGCGCCGGCTCTGCTGGGCCGTCGTCGAGGCGTGGCTCTGGAGGCCGGCCACCACGGCAGCGAGCACCGTCAGCAGCGCGAGCGTGAGCGCGATCCCGCCTTTGCCGAGGTCCCCCTCGCGCAGGTGGGGCCGCACCCGCTCGCCCGCGCGCCGGGCGGTTGAGGTCAGGCCCATGCGGCCCCGGCCAGGAGCAGGCCGCCCGCGAAGAACAGGATCCCCGAGCCGACCCCGAAGAGCCGCAGTCGGCCGGCGGTGATCTCGGCCAGCGTCAGAAACGGCAGGGCGAACACGAGGATCACGCCTGCCACGATCAGGCTGCGGATCCGCGCGGTTTCGGCGTCGGCGACGGCGAAGTGCAACGCCGGGCCCAGGTCCGCCTGGCTGGCGTCGTCGGCCAAAAGCGCGGCGCGCTGACGGTCGGGCGAAAGGTTGCCGGCGGTGTCGAGGTAATCGGGGTCCACGAGGAACCAGTGGCTCGTGGCGACCTTGCGCTCCAGGAGGGCCTGCTCGTAGAGCCCCGCGGCCGCGAGCGCGTCGGCCCGCTGGCGGCTCCGCTCGTAGTCGAGGAACGCCTCGATGGTCCGCGCAACGAGCCCTTCGTTGACGATGACGCTGGCCGCCCGCTGGCGCGCTGCGTCGAGGCCGGCTCGGGTTGCGTCATCGGCGGCGTTCGCGGCCACGCCGCCGCGCCACGCGATGACCGCGGCCGCCAGGCCGAGAGCGGCGAGGAGGATCGGGATGGCGAGCCCGAATCGATCGGAGCGCGCCGGCGGGCGTCCGGGGTCGACGGATTCCATGTGCCCTGCTCGCTGGTCGGGGTTCGCGGACATGACGGCGGCCGGCCGGCACGCGCCCGAGGTCGATCGGCGGCGGGAATATAGCACGGCCCTCAGCGCCCGCGCCGTCCAGGCGGGCGTCGTGCGTCCCTGCCGTGACCCGGCACCCGAATCGCCCCCGACATGCCCCTTGAGATGAAAGGGTCGGGTCGTGGGAGCGTGGAGGAGATGGCGTCGTGCGATCGTGCGATCATCGGGGCATGACGGCGGAATCCGGGCGGACGGCACCCGGGACCGGATCCGGCTCGGCCGCGGACCGGCCACACCAGAGGGGCCCGGTCTCGGTCCTCACGTGCGCGAGCTGCGGCATGAAGAACACGATCCGGCCCAGCGCACGCGGCGTGCCCCACTGCGGCAAGTGCGGGTCGAAGCTGCCATGGCTCGTGGCCGCAACCGATGCCACGTTCGAGGCCGAGGCGCGCGCACAACCCGCCGTGCTCGTCGACCTCTGGGCACCGTGGTGCGGGCCGTGCCAGTTCGTCGGGCCCATCCTGGCGCAGCTGGCGGGCGAGTACAGCGGCCGCCTCAAGGTAGTCAAGGTCAACGTGGACGAGAACCCGCGCCTGGCGCAGCAATTCGAGGCGCGCAGCATCCCCACGCTCGTTGTCCTCCGGGACGGGCGGCCGGTCGATCGCATCGTCGGCGCGCTGCCGAAGGACCAGCTGGTCGCACGGCTGCTGCCCCATCTCCTGCGCGCCTGACGGTCCCGAGGCGGGCCGGGTAGGCTCGCGCCAATCCCGTCCCGAGGAGGTCCTCCGTGCCAGATCCGTCCGCGTTCCGCTCGCGAATCCTTGCCGGCGACCTGCTGATCGGGACGTTCCTCGGCCTGGGCGCGCCCGTCGCGGTCGAAGTCGCCGGTCGATCGGGTCTGGACTGGATCCTGGTCGACCTTGAGCATGGCGGCGGCACCGAGGCAGGCCTGCTGCCGCAGCTCTACGCGGCGCAGACCACGGGCACGCCCACGCTGGTGCGGGTCGAATCGAATGCGCGGCTGCGATTCGGGCGGGCCCTTGACCTCGGGGCCGGCGGGATCATGGTGCCCCGGCTCGAGACCGTCGACGAGGCCAGGGACGCCGTCGACTACCTGCGCTGGCCACCGGGCGGGATCCGCGGCGTGGCCCTCGGGGCGCGCGGCGCGATGGCAGCCGGGGTGACCCACGCCGACGTCGCCACCTGGAGTGAACGCCTGCCGCTCGCCGTGCAAATCGAGAACCCGGCGATCGTGGAGGCCGCCGCCGAGGTCGCGGCGATCGACGGCGTGGACGTCCTGTTCATCGGGCCCACCGATCTCAGCCACAGCCTCGGGATTCCCGGTCAGTTCGGGCATCCCCGTCAGCTGGAGGCCTACGCAAAGGTGGTCGCCGCCTGTCGTGGCGCCGGAAAGTCGCCGGGCATCCTGTTGCGCAAGCCGGACGATCTCGCCCGACATGTGGACATGGGCTTCCGCTTCATCGGAGTGAGCTCCGACATGAACGCGGTCATCGACGGGATGGCGGCCGTCGTTGCGGCCCGCCGGGCCCTGACGGGGGCCTGACGCACGGGCTGGGCGGCCGAAGCCGTCGAGGCGGAGGCCGGATCCGGGCTACTCCTGGATCCTGATCACCTTCGCATCCCACGGGCAGTAGCGGTCGGAGGTGATCTGGTTCGCCTCCACGTCCGACGGACGCCCGTCGCAGACCTCGACGGTCATGTCGGCGAACTCAAGGGTGTCGGGATCGATGTGCCAGCTGTAGCCCGTGTTCACCCCTGGGTCGCCGCGCACGACGATGCCGTTGGGAATGCCAGGCGCCTCCTCGCCGGCCAGCAGCCTGCGGGCAATGTCGAGATCGGCCGGGTCGGTCAGTTCGATCCGGTACTCCTCCTCGCCGGCGACGAGGAAGGTCACCACGACGCGGCCCGTCGAACCCGACGGTGCGGCTGTCGGCGCCACGGATGGCCGCCCGGTGGGCGATGGCGATGCACCCGGGCCGGCCGAGCATCCGACGACGAGGGCGACCAGGGGGACCAGGAGGGCGGCGGAAGGCGACAGGCGCATGACGACTCCGGTGGTGTGAACCCGGTCAGGCCGCGCAATGCTGCCCAATCCGGGGCGGCGACCGCCAGCGGCCTCGCTCTCGGAGTTGTTGCGGACACGTTACAGCTGGCCTACGATCCGACGACCCCTCCGGTGGACCAGCGCGAGTTTCAGCGTGCCCGGTCCCATCCCCGACGACGACCTCTACGGCCGCCTCGGCGTCCCGGCTGACGCCGACTCGTCGAGCATCGAGCGCGCCTGGCGCGCGCTGCTCAAGCGGCACCATCCCGATGTGGCCGGGACCGAGTCGCTCGAGGAGGCCAAGCGGATCAACGTCGCCCACGACTGGCTCGCCGACCCGGCACGGCGAGCACGGTACGACGCTGCCCGGATCCGGCGAGCCCGACCGGCCCGGACTGCCGGGGGCGCGGCGCCGGCGGGGCAGCGTTCGCGGCCAGCCTCGGCAAGACCCCCGGGCCGGGATGCGCCCTCATCCGCGCCGGCCGAGGCCCCGGACGGACTCGAGGAGGTCTTCGGTCCTGGGACGGCGGCGGTGCGGAGGTTCCTGCGGCAGGCCGCGCGGCTCTCGGTGGACGACCTGGACCGGCTCTCCGTGGCCGAGGTCGACCTCGGGCCCGCCATGCTGCGCCACATCGTGCCGCGGCAACTGTGGGCGCGCGTCGAGGCGCTCGAAACACTGCTCGACCGGCGGCTCCCGGAACGCGCGCTTGCTGACTCCGGTGCCCGCACCGCCGCACGTGCGTTCGGACAAGCCATCGTGCTCGAGCCGTTCCTGGTCCACCAGTTCGCCGATCCGGAGCCGCTGCTCGAGGGGATGCGCGGTGGCTGGGAGTCGGCTGTCGGGCAGGCGCGGTACGGCCCGAACGGTCGCGAGGTCCGGGCACTGCTCGCGCGCCTCGCACGCGCGACGCCCTCGGATGCTGAGTCCGTGGCAGCCGCGCTGGACCACGCTCGGGTCTCGCAGCGGCCCTGGCCGGCCGACGTCCCGGCTTCGGAGTACACGGCATTGCGGGTCTCGGCGGCGCTCGCACGGCGCGACGCGGCGGCTGCTCTGCGGCTCGATGCCATCCCGAGCGCGGACCGGGCCCGGCTGCAGGAGGCCTTCGCACAGATCGCGCACGTCGCGGTCCTGCGGCCCATCTTTTCCGCCCGGGACTTTGACGCGCTGCGGGCACCGTGGGCGGCGATCGCCGACGTCGGTCGGGATCCGCGCCCGACCGCCACTGTTCGACGCGCTTGACGACGCGCTGACTCGCCGTCACGCGGGCGAACGGCCGTCCGGAACTACAATCGCGAGCCAGCCGGAGGGGGCGAGCCGGAGAAACCGATGCGCCGATTCGTCCTGTCTGCGCTGCTGTGCGCTGCCCTCCCGGGCCTCGTCGCGGCTGCCCCCCCTCGGCCGCAGCTGCGTGCCGAACCACGTCGAATGCGATCGTCGCCTGGGCTCTCGAAGCCGATCCGGCTGCGTGTGAAGGCGGGTACGAGATGACGTCCGGCCGGACGATCTGGGCGATCGTTCACGACGGCCGGCGCTTCGTGGGTGTCGGCACGTCGCGCGTCTCGACCGCGCTCGAGCGCCCCGCACAGCCGCCCGCCGCCGCGTTCCGATCCGCCGACGGCGTGACATGGACGGAAGCCCGGCTGCCGATTCCAGGTCAGGTCCTGACGCGGACGCCATTCGAAGGCTCGGTCCACCTCACCGCTCACGACGGCGTGCTCTCGCTGGTGATGTCCGGCGCGGCCGCCTCCTCGCGCGACGGCGTCACCTGGGAGACCGGGCGGCCGCCGTCGAACGGATCGATCGTGACCGACGCGGCGGCCGGTGCCTCGCGCTGGATCGCAGCGGGTCGGGTCACAGGCACGGCCGGGGGGCCGAAGGTGCCTCCTGCCGCGATCTGGGCCTCCGACGACGGGCGCAACTGGACCCGGATCCACACGTACGCGTCGTTCTGCCCGGAGGCCATCGCGGCGAGCGGGAATCGCTTCGTCGCGGTCGGCTCGGACTGCGCAGAGCGGTCCCGAGCCGTGATCGTGACGTCCCCCGACGGGCTGCGCTGGACGCGCCATCACCTGCCGACCCTGCGTGCGACCACGCTCAACGACGTGATCCGCATTCCGTCCGGGTATCTGGCGGGCGGCGACGACGTGTCGGCGGTGGGAGCGGCCGGCATGGGCATCTGGTTCTCCCTCGACGGCACCGCCTGGCGTCGCGTTGCGTTCTTCACCGATCGGCGCGCCGGTGAGCAACTGATCAAGCTGGTCGCCACGTCCCGGGGCGTCGTGGCGATCGCCGAGCAGGGGCTCCCGACCGATGGCCTCGCGCCGACTGCGTTCTTCTCGCCCACGGGAACGTCAGGGTGGCGCCGCGCCGGCTCCCTCCCGAATCCGGGCTATGGCTCCGAGGACGGCGACCTGATCCTCGACGCCGCTGCGTGGGGCCGGCGCGTGCTGGCCGTCGGCTGGTTCAACGACCCGGATCCGGGCAACTACACGCGCGGCGGGCTCGTGTTCGTGGGCGACGTCCGCCGCTGATTCGCCGCTGTTTCGCCGCTGATTCGGCCGCGTCGAGCAGTGGCCGGGGGCAGTGCCGGCACCCTCAGTCCGCGAGGAGGCCTGCCGCCTGTGTGGCCTCGATTTGCTGCGCCTCGTGCGGGAGCGTCGCGTCGTACGACGCCAGTTGGGGAAACAGCCACGCAGTCACCAGCACGCCCAGGACGCACAGCGCTCCGCCGGTCACCACCGACAGCGGCGCGCCCGCGATCGCCGCAAAGGCCGTCACGCGCATGTCTCCGATCCTCGGGCCGCCGGTGACGACCGCGAGGTGGATCGACGAGAGGCGACCGCGGAGGTGGTCGGGCACGCTGACCTGGAGGATCGTGCTGCGGAACACCGCGCTGATCGCGTCGGCACCGCCGGCCACGGCAAGGAAGAACAGCGCGAGCAGAAAGCCCAGCGTGTCCGGGAGGAACGTCGCGAGGCCGAACGCGGTGATCGCCGCACCCCAGGCGCCGACGGCGGCCATGACCGCCCGACCCTGGAAGCGCACCCGCGCGCACCAGCCACTGAACAGGGCACCGACCAGCGCGCCGAGCGCCGGTGCCGCTGCCATGAGGCCGAGCCCTTCGGGCCCCACCCGGAACACGTCGAGCGCGAGGATCGGGAAGATCGCGACCGGCAGCCCGAAGATCATGGCATCGAGGTCGATCACGAACGTCGCCAGGATCGTGCGGATCCGCCGCACGAACCGCAGGCCCTCCAGCACCGCCTCGAGGCCCGCCCGGCCGCCGCGCAGCGCCGGCAGGGGAGCGATCAGGAACACGCTGAGCAGCGACACGAGGAACGTGAGCGATTCGACGGCATACGCGGCGGGCAGACCGACCGCCGCGATCAGAAAGCCGCCGAACGCGGGTCCCAGCACGCTCGGAAGCTGCCAGCCGGCCTGGCTGAGGGCGATCGCGCGCGCAAGGTCCGAGCGCGGGACCAGGCGGTAGGTCGCCGCCGAGCGCGCGGGCTGGTCGATGGCGGAGATCGCCGCGGCGGCAAATGCCACGACGTAGATCAACGCCACCGATGGCTCGTCCATGAGCGCGATCGCCATCAGGGCGGCGCTCGTGAGCAGCAGGCCTGACTGCGTCAGGAGGAGCAGCCGGCGCTGCTCGAACGAATCGGCGATGGCCCCGCCCCAGAGCGAGAACGCCAGCAGCGGCACCAGCTGGACGAGCGCGAGGAGGCCGATTGCGAGGGCGGACCCTGTCTCGACGTACAGCTGGTAGGGGAGCGCCACGACGACGATCTGGCGGCCGGTGTTGCTGACGAGCTGGCCGAAGTAGACGATCCGGAAGTCCCGATATCGACGCAGCGGCTCGATGTCGAGCAGGAGCGAGCGGATGCCGCTCACGGGCGCGGAACGTCGGGCATCAGAGACCGGGTCGGTCGCACGCGCTCACGGTAGCGGACGCAGGTCGTGCGGCGGGCCCAAAGCCCCCGACATGGCTTTGCGATGATTGGCAGATGGAACCTGCCCGGCCGCGACGTGGCCTCGACCCGGAGTTCCGCGAGCGCCTGCTGAAGCTCTATGCCGCGACGCGGACGATCGTGGTCGTCGGGGCATCCGCCGACGAATCGAAGCCAGCCAACGAGATCCCGGCCTATCTCCAGTCGCAGGGGTATCGGATCATTCCGGTCAATCCGCGTGGTGGGGTGCTGTTCGGCGAGCGGGTGTTCCACTCGCTCGACGAGGTCGCAGCCGCCGGCTTCGAGGTCGACATCGTGGACGTCTTCCGGCCAGCCGCGGAGGCGCCCGACATCGCGCGAGGGGCTGTCGCCCTCGGCGCCCGAGTGCTCTGGCTCCAGTTGGGCATCGAGTCCGACGAGGCGCGCGAGATCGCCGAGGCTGGCGGGCTCACGGTGGTCATGAATCGGTGCCTTGGGGTCATGCACCAGCTGGTGGGGCTCGGGCCGGGGCCGCACTCGGACGCCTGGCGTCGGGCGCCGGACGCCATCACTCCCAGATGAGCTGGTCGACCGGCGCGTAGTCGTCGCGCAGGACCGGCGACCCGGCCGTGAACGAGTCGAGTCCCTCCGGGTCCGCGATGGCGGCCGTGGCTTCACCGAGCGCCTCGCTGCGTGCCCGGATCTCGGGCACGTCGAGGGGCTCGTGGGAGGCGACGAGGACCACGTTGCCGCCGTGGCCCTCGGGCAACACCGACGGCAGGCCGAGCACGGCGACATGCGCGAAGCGGGCACGCAGCGTCGCCACCTCGGCTCGCACGAAGCGCAGCTTCGGGTTGTCGATGAGGTTCATCACGTAGCGGCCCTCGGGTCGCAGCACGCGGTCCACCTCCGCCAGGAACTCGCTCGTCGTGAGATGCCACGGGACCGACAGGCCGCCGAAGGCGTCGCCGGCCACGATGTCGTACGCATCGGTCGGCTCGTCCTCGATCGAGAGCCGGGCGTCGCCCAATCGGACCGCCAGGCGTTCGTCGAGGACCAGGCCCAGCTCGTCGCGGCCCACGTCGACGATCGCCGGGTCCAGCTCGAGCACCCGGTGATGGCTGCCCGGCGCGAGCGCCCCGAGGTAGCGCGGGAAGGCGAAGCCGCCGCCAAGGTGGAGGGCCGTCAGGTCCGGGCCCCGCTCGCGGACGATCGGCTCCGTCGCCGCGGCGAACCAGCGGACATAGGCGAACTGGAGGCGGGTCGGGTCCTCGAGATCCACGAACGCGTGCCAGAGGTTGTCGAGGACCAGGATTCGGCCGCTGGTGATCTCCCGGTCGCCGATCACCGAGATGCAGTAGTAGGGGCTCTCCCGCTCGCACGGGCCCGGGAAGGCGGCCGATCCGGCGCCCATGAGCACCAGCGCCAGCACTGCGAGCGCGGCTGGGCCGCGTGCCCGCAGGAGCCGCCACGAGGTGACGAGGCCGATCAGGACGAGCAGTCCGCCCGTGGCAAGGATCAGCGTCCGCGTCGGCACGATGCCCAGCAGCCAGAATCCGGTCGAGAACGTCCCGACCAGGGCGCCCGCCGTGCCGATCGCGGAGAGGCGGCCGACGATCGTGCCGCTCGACTCCACGTCGCGGATCGTGGCGCGCACGATCATCGGCGCGACGGCGGAGAGAATCGTCGCCGGCAGCAGGAAGCCGATCGTCGAGAGCACCATCACGCTGCCGAGATCGAAGCCGCGACTGGCCGGTCCGAAGACCGCGATGATCGGCACCGACGCCATCGCCGCGAGGCCCCCGACGATGAATACCGGACCGATGAGCGTCTCGGGCCCGACGCGATCGGCGGCGCGCCCGCCGGCCCACGCGCCGACGGCGATGCCCGCCAGGATCACGCCGATGATCCCGGTCCACGTGGTCAGGGTCACCCCGACGTAGGGTGCGAGCAGCCGCCCCGCCGCGATCTCCAGCACGAGCACGCAGGCCGCGGCGAAGAATGTCAGCAGCGCGGCCGGCCCGGGCCCTAGGCGTCGGCGGCTGGTGGGCGCGGGATGTGGCATCGACATGCGTGGATCGTCGCAGGTTTGCGCGGCAAGTGGCTTGCGAATGGCTCCACCGCGACCAGTGACGCGGGCTGTCAATACCCCCCCGGGGAGTACCTCCGGGTGCCGCTCCGTGCCTTGTCAAGCCCTGTCAAGAGCACTACCATCCGGCGGTCTTGGCGTGTCAAGACTTGACACGCCCACCCGTTTCTCCCGACCCCGGGCCGGGAGCCCGACCGCGGTGGTGACGCACGGGCGTCGCCACGAGGGAGTTGTCGTTGGCCGTCGGCGCCGCCGCGCAGGTCAAGAGCCGGCTGTCGATCGCTGACGTTGTCGGCGAGACCGTGGCACTCAAGAAGGCCGGTCAGGCCTACAAGGGTCTGTGCCCGTTCCACGGCGAGAAGACGCCGTCCTTCGTGGTGACACCGGCCCGCGAGAGCTGGAAATGCTTCGGCTGCGGACTCGGCGGGGACATCTTCAGCTTCGTCATGCAGCGTGATGGCCTGGCGTTCCCCGAGGCGCTCAAGCTGCTGGCCGCCAGGGCCGGCGTGGAGCTCGACGAGCGCAGCCGGCGCGAGGACAGCCACCGGGCACGCCTGCGCGAAGTCCTCGGCATCGCGTTCACCTTCTACCACGACGTGCTGTGGCTCGCGAAGGTGGGCCAGCCGGCGCTCGCGTACCTGCGGGGACGCGGCTTCACGGACGAGACGATCGAGTCCTTCGGGCTGGGCTACGCGCCCGGCGGCTGGGACCTCATGGCGAAGCGGCTGATCGAGCGTCGCGGCATCCGCGCCGAGGAGCTGGCCGAGGTGGGCCTGACCACTCCCGGCCGACGCGGGCCGATCGACAAGTTCCGCGACCGGGTCATCTTCCCGATCCGCGACGCCGCGGGGCAGCCCGTCGGAATCGGCGGCCGGATCCTGCCGCAACCCGAGGACGGGTCCGCCGGCCGCGACCGGGGCCCCAAATACCTCAACTCGCCTGCAACCGCGCTCTTCGACAAGAGCCGCACGCTCTACCTCATCGACCGCGCGAAGGGGACCATCCGCCGGACCGGCCAGGCCGTGATCGTCGAGGGCTACACGGATGCGCTGATGGCGCACCAGGCCGGCTTCACGGACGTGGTCGCATCGCTCGGAACGGCGCTCACGCCGGGCCAGGTCGCGCTCCTCACGCGCTACACGAGGGACCGCGAGCTGCACATCGGCCTCGCGTACGACGTGGATCCGGCGGGGCAGAGCGCGGGAGCGTTCGGCGTCCGCGAGCTCCAGCAACTCATCAGCGACATGCAGAAGACCGAGACGGGCATGTCGGTGGGGATCGTGCGTCTGCCCGAGGGCATGGACCCCGACCAGGTGATCCGCGACGCCCCGGAGCGCTGGCGCGAGGCCGTTGCCCGGCCTGTTGGCATCGTGGAGTACCTCATCGACACTGCTGCCGATCGGCGGGATATCCGAACCGCAGATGGCCGCCGACAGGTGGTCGACGCCGTCCTGCCGGTCCTGTCCGAGGTCCGCGACCCCGTCACCCGCCAGGCCTACCTGCAGCACCTCGCCCGGCGGACCGGTGTGGAAGAGGCGACCCTGGCCGAGGCACTTCGCAGCCGGCGCCCGGGGCAGGGGACAGGCGGGCGCGGCGGAGCCGATCACAGCGGCGCCAGGCTCACCGTGGAGGCCGTGCGTGCCGCATCCGAGCTGGTCAGCCCCGACGAGCTGGTGAAGGCTGTCACGCCGACCGAGGCCGAACTCCTGCGCCTGCTCCTCCTGGTGCCGGACGAGCAGCCCCGGGTCGCCGACATGCTGGGGCCCGACCTGCTGCCCAGCACGATCGCGCGGGAGCTTTTCCGGGCGATCGTCCTCCAGCGCGCGCCCGACGACGACGGGCTGCGACCCGGCTTCGACCGGGCTGCCCTGCTGGCCGGCCTGGACGAGGAGACGAGCGCACTGGCCGTCGCTCTGGTGGCGCGGCCCGGCCCGGATCCGGCGGCGCTGTCGGCGGATCGGATCCGCTACGAGATCGAGAACCTGCTGCTCGACCTCGAGGCCGACCGGATCGAGGAGCGCGTCCAGTACAACCTGGCCGAGCAGGCAGATGCGGAGCGACGGGGCGACCCGGCCGTCATGGAGCGCCTACTCAACCAGCAGCGGGCCATCAACGAGGAGCGCCGGTCGCTCGACCGCCGGCGTGAACAGGCACGCCTCTTCGCGCGGCCGCTGGCCGCCCGAGCCTGAGCCGAACAGAGGACCGACGCCCGATGGCCGATCCGCTCGACAAGCAGCTCGTGGAGGCGGTCCTTGCGCGACCGCGCCGTGGAAAGGCCGATCTCGAAGCAGCGAAGCTTGCCTCGATGCGGCCCGGCCGAGCCTCTGCGGCCGCGTTGGTCGAGGCAGATGACGAGGACGACGACGAGGATCTGACGGCGATCGCGCCGCCTGACGCGCTGCTCGAGTCCGTTGAACTGGGCGTCGAGGTGGTCGACGGGATCGATGGGGCGGGCGCAGGCGCGGTCGACGTTCCCGCGAAACTGGACGCCAGGGATCTCGGCGAGCCCACCGCCGAGGAACTCGAGGCGCTCTCGGCCGACATGATCGGGATCGACGACCCGGTCCGGATGTATCTCAACGAGATCAGCAAGGTCGCCCTGCTGACCGCCGAGGAAGAGGTGGTCCTGGCCAAGGCGATCGAGCTCGGCGAGCAGATGGTCGAAGCGCCGTGGAAGGGCGCCGTCTCACTCCACGAGTGGACGCTCCACGACACGGAGAAGCGGACCCGGACGGCCAAGCACCAGCACCGCCTGCCACTCGGGCCCGAGGCGCACACGATGGTGCGCGACGCAATCGCCGATCCGGGTGCCGCGGACCTCCTGGTCCCGAGCCCGGACTTCCACCTTGTGAAGGCGGCCCGTGACGCCCAGTCGGAAGGCACGAAGGCCCTGATCAAGAAAGCAAGGGGCCTCCTGGCCGCCTATCACGCCGAGCAGTCGCCCGATGCATTCCTGCCGCTGCTCGACTGGGCCTACCTCGCCGTCCACAACGGCGACTGGGACTCGCGCGACAACCCGGGCCTGCGCGCGATCTATGACTGGACACGTGAGGACGTCGCGTTCCCGGCGCTCGAGCGCTGGATCACGTCCGGCCACGACGCGGAGCTGCTCAAGCGGATGGGCTACGACCCCGACGTCCCGCTCAACACCAAGCTCGCGCTCCGGCGCGGGGAACTGGTCCGCATCGGCCGCGACGCCCGCGAGCAGTTGACCTCGGCCAACCTGCGCCTGGTGGTCTCCATCGCCAAGAAGTACATCGGCCGCGGCATGTCGTTCCTGGACCTGATCCAGGAGGGCAACATCGGCCTCATCCGGGCCGTCGAGAAGTTCGACTTCGAGAAGGGGTTCAAGTTCTCGACGTACGCCACGTGGTGGATCCGTCAGGCGATCACCCGCGCGATCGCGGACCAGGCGCGGACCATCCGCATCCCCGTCCACATGGTCGAGACCATCAACCGGCTCATCCGCGTCTCGCGCAGCCTGCTCCAGGAACTGGGCCGCGAGCCCACCGTCGAGGAGATCGCAGAGGCGATGTCCAGGGGCCAGGAGGTCCAGGTCACGCCCGAGAAGGTGCGCGAGATCATCAAGGTGTCGCAGGAGCCCGTCTCCCTGGAGACGCCGATCGGCGAAAAGGAGGACTCCCACCTGGGCGACTTCATCGAGGATCGCGGTGCCCTCGCGCCTGCCGAGGCGGCGTCCCACCAGTTGCTCAAGGAGCAAATGGAGGCCGTGCTCGATTCGCTCACCGGACGGGAGCGGAGAGTGCTCCAATTGCGCTTCGGGCTGGAGGACGGACGCGCCCGGACGCTCGAAGAGGTCGGCAAGGAGTTCAACGTGACCCGGGAACGCATTCGCCAGATCGAGGCCAAGGCGCTGCGCAAGCTGCGCCATCCCTCGCGCAGCCGCAAGCTCAAGGACTACCTCGAATGAGCGGTCGAGTCGACGACGCGGCCGCCCGCCTCCGCTCGCAGCCGCCGCGCAATCCCGCCGATCTCTCCGACGCGACGGCGCCCATCGGCATCGGCCTCGCCGTCGGCCTGGGGGCCGGTGCCCTGATGGGCGTCGTCATGGCCAACCTGGGTGTCGGGCTGTTCGTGGGCATCGGGATCGGAATCGCGCTCGCGCTGGCGTTCTCGGTCGCCGTGCCGCCCGAGTGACGGGCCGCCGGCACCGGCCAACCGCGATCAGGAGGGGGACGTGACCGGCGCCATCGACATCAACGCCCACTTCGGACCGCGTCTGCGGCCCGAGCTGGACGCGCCGCCCGCCACGCTGCGCGAACAGGCGACCCGCCACGGCGTCGTGCGCTCCCTCGCCTACGACACCGGCGCCCTTCACGCGGATGCCATCGGTGGCAACCGCCGCGCGATCGAGGCCGCCGCCGACCCGGCCAATCATCTGTCGGCCGTGGCCGTCCTCCAGGCCAACCGCCTCGATCTCACCACCGCCGATCTCGCGCCTCTCGTCCGCCAGGGGGTCGTTGCGTTCCGTCTCGCACTCGGCTCGCGGGAGTGGCACATCGGCTCGCACGCCAATGGCCTCCGAATGTCGGCAACGCGAGCCGTGCTCCGGGCAGCGGCCCGTACTGGCCTGCCGATCCTGATCCCGATCGCGGCCCTGGGCGACGCCACGGCCGCGGGCGAGGCCACCGCCGACCTGGGCGTCCCGGTCGTGCTGGTCGACGCTCACTACGTCCATTTCGTCGACGACGTGGAGGCCCTCCGCCGGTTCCCGCACCTGCACGTGGACACCAGCCGCTTCGCGAACTTCATGGCGATCGAGCAGATCGTCCGCGAGGTGGGCCACGAGCGTGTGCTGTTCGGCTCGGAGAATCCGACCCGCTGCCTGGCCAGCCCGCTCAACGGTGTCCTGGCGGCGGAGATCAGCGACCAGGCGAAGCGGGCGATCCTGCGCGACAACGCCGTTCGGATCTTCGGGCTGCCGGCCTCGCCGGAGCCCCTGGCCCTGCCCGCGCCGACGCTCCCGCACGGCGCCTTCGACGTCCACTGCCACTACAACCCCTCGCCATGGCCCATCCCGCAGCTCGCCGACGACGAGGTGGCGCCCGCCCTCGCCCGCCTCGGCACGACGGGCAACGTCGCCTCGCCGACCGTCGCGCTGTTGTCGGATGTGCCGGCCGGCAACGCCCAGGGCGCCGCCGCGGCCGCCGCGGGCGCGCGCAGCGGCCAGTTCACGTACCTCGTTGCCGACCCGTGGGACCTGG
Source organism: Chloroflexota bacterium (assembly GCA_016875645.1). Taxonomy (GTDB): domain Bacteria; phylum Chloroflexota; class Limnocylindria; order Limnocylindrales; family CSP1-4; genus VGPE01. The sequence continues at coordinate 589 of VGPE01000046.1, read as the reverse complement.
ACACCACGCGCGCCCAGCTGCGCGCGCACGGCTCCTCCGACGGTGTGATCGGGGTCAAGGTCCATGCCGCGCTCCACCGCATTGCCACCTCGGACCCACGGATGGCCGACCTGTTCGTCCTGCTCGCGGAGCACGGCCGCCCGGTCAAGATCCACAACGAGGGCGCCGACTGGGAGGCTGGCCTCGGCGCCATCGCCCGACGTCACCCGCGGCTGCCGATCATCGTGGCCCATTCGGGCCTCGGCGTGCCGTCGCTGGAGGGCGCGCGTCTCGCCGCGTCCACCGACAACGTCTACCTGGAGCTCGGCAGCAGCTACGCGAACCTGGAGATCGTGCGCGAGTTGGTCCGCATCACGCCCCGCCACAAGCTGCTCTACGGCACGGACGCCCCGCTGCTCAACCCCGCCTTCATCCTGGGCACGTACATCGACACGGGCCTCTTCGGCGACGCGGACGTCATGGGCGCCACGGCGCGGCGGCTGTTCGGGGTCTGAGCGAAGCCGACGCGACAGCGGCCTGCGGCCGCCTCGCCGGTGGCGGCAGGTGTTCGGCCCGCCCGTTCGGCGCGCGGCACCGTCGCTCGCCGACA
>VGPE01000045.1 GCA_016875645.1 Chloroflexota bacterium | reverse complement strand
CGCTCGTCCTGGCGCTGGTCCGCCGACTCGGGTTGACCGGCCGGCAGGCGGCGCCGGCGTCGGCCGCCGGGCCAACAGTGGCCTCCTAGCGGAACGCCGGCAACACCTTCTCGACGAACAGGTCCATGTCGCGGGTCTCCGGGAAGCCCGGGAACACGAGCTGGAACAGGTCGACGCCGAGGTCCGTGAACGATCGGATGTACTCGACCATGTCGTCGGGCTCGCCCGCGAACGGCGGCACTTCGGCCTCGAGGCGCGATCCGGCCAGGGCCCGCGCCTCCGCCCGCGTTGGAGCCAGGAACGCCGTGAACGTGAACGTCTTGCGAATCGATTCGTAATCACGGCCGACGTCATCGGAATGCCGGCGCAGCACGTCGAGCTTGTGCGCCATCATCGCCGGCGTCTTGCGGTAGTCGTTCCACCAGTCGGCATACTCGGCGACTGCGCGAAGCAGGTATTTCTCGCCACCGCCGCCGATCATCAGGATCGGCGCGGGATCGGGTCGCGGGGCGCCGTACGCGTCGTGCAGCTGGTACCAGCGGCCCTCGTAATTCGCGGGCGCCTGGGTCCAGAGCGCGCGCATGACCTCGATGCCCTCGACCATCTGCTCGATCCGCACCCTGGCCGCCGGGAATTCGTAGCCGTAGGCGCGGTACTCGACGTCCTCCCAGCCCGCGCCATAGCCCAGGATCAACCGGTTGTGGCTGAACACTTGGAGGCTGGCCGCCATCTTTGCGAGCAGCGGTGGGTGGCGGTACGAATTCGCCATCACGATGGTCCCGAGTTGCGGGCCCGGATAGCGCGCCGCGATCCAGGAAAGCTGTGTCCAGCATTCCATCCGGAACCGGTCCTCGGTCTGGAAATGGTCCGAGACCCAGATCGATGAGAAATGCTGGACTGCAACGTCCAGGACGTGACTGAGGTCGCGGACGAATGTTGCGCCTTCGACGCGTTCGATCAGGCGGTTGCCCGTGGGCGGGTTGTAGCCGAAGTCGACGCGGCGCTCGGCCACGTGATTACGCGGCGCCCTTGGGCTTGCGGCCGCGGCGTGAACGTCGCTCGGGCGTCATGAGCCCCACCACGAAGTTCTTGCCGTACTTGCGGACGACAAGTTCCTTGCCACTTTCACGGGCAACGCGCAGGAGGCGCTGGCGAATGGTGAGCGGCTTCTCGTTGCTTTCGAGAACGACCTCATAGACCTGCGATGGGTCGGTGAGCTTGCCCATGAGATCGCGCAGTCGGTCGTATTCCTTCTGGCGCGCCAGGGCCGCCGCACTCAGCACGCGCGGCTTGACCTGCGGCGCATCCAGCACCGATGCATCGTTGAGCGCCCTGATCTTCGACATGGCATTCTCCCCGGACGAAACATGCACTTCCACGCCAGCGCCGGCGAGTATATCGTCCCCCGGTGATTCGCATGCGGAGTTGAATTTGCCGAATCGGTGCCCGACGTCACCGGCTGAACTGCGGCGCAGAATTGGTCAAGCGGAGATTGACGGCGCAGGATTCGCTGCTTGACGTGGGCGAGATATCGAGAACGCGGGAATTCGCGTTCGCTGGAGGAATCGGTGCGTATCGCTGTCGTCGGGACCGGCGCGATCGGACGCCAGATCGTGGTGGGCGCGGAGCGCGGAGATGTCGGCGACGTTGTGATCGTGGGGCTGGTTGATGTGCCGGAGCGCGCTGACGCACTGGCGGCACTCGCGGCGTCCGTCCGCGGCATGCCGATGACCTTCACTGATCCGGCGCGGGTCGTTGAGGCGCGTCCGGACGTCGTGGTCGAGGCCGCGTCGCCGAGCGTCATCCGTGAGTACGCGGGCAGCTGGCTCGATGCGGGATGCGATGTCCTGGTCATGTCGGTCGGCGCCCTGGTTGATCCCGGCCTGCTCGCCCGGCTTGACGCTGCCGCCACGACGGCGGGCCGCGCCGTCCTCGTGCCCTCGGGCGCGATCGGGGGGCTCGACGCAGTGCGAGCCGCCCGCCTCGGCGGTCTCGAGCAGGTGGAATTGCGGACGACCAAGGCGCCACGGGCCCTTGCCGGAGCACCCGGGATCGCGGCCGCGGGCATCGATCTCGATGCCATCACCGTCCCCACCGTCGTCTTCAACGGGGTGGCGCGAGACGCGGTTGCCGCGTTCCCGGCCAACCTCAACGTCGTCGCTGCCCTGAGCCTCGCGGGCATCGGGCCGGATCGGACCCGCGTCGTGCTCGTCGCGGACCCGACGGAAACCCGCAACGTTCACGAGATCCGGGCGTCAGGGCCATTCGGCGAACTGTCGCTGCGATTCGCGAACCGGCCAAGCCCCGACAACCCCCGAACGAGCGCCCTGGCGCCACTCGCCGCACTCGCGCTGCTCCGGCGCCGGGCCGGGTCGATCCAGGTCGGGAGCTGAGCGGTTGCGGTGCCCCTGCGCAACGAAAACTCGCCTTGGCGGTGGCGAGCAGCCATGGTCACAACGGACCGTAGAGCGGGGCTCGCGCTGACAGGTCGCGAGCCCCGAACCTTCTCCTGTTCCCGCGATGGCGCGCCGTCAGACGCCTGCCACCCGGCGAGAGCGCTACTTCTTGGTGGTCTTCTTCGCGCCGCCGGTGGTGCTCTTCGCACCACCGGTGCTCGCGGAACCGGACTTGCCGGTGCCCTTGCTTGCGCCCTTGCCGGCGCCTTTGGCGCCCGCCATCTCGTGATGCGACATCGTCGCCTCCGCTGATGCCCCCTCGGCAGGAGGGAGTCCGGCGGCATCATGGGCCAGTGCCCCTGCCGAGGGCAAGGCCGATTTCTCAGGGCCCCGCGGGGCCGTCATCCCTCGGCGGTGGCGATCGCGATGTCGCGTGTCAGTTGCCCGTCGGGCAAAAATCGGCGCGAGACGACGACATCGACCCGGGCCTTCGACTGGCCGTAGGGGAGCAGGATCGTCGGGGAGGTCGCGGGCGGGAGCTCGCCGGAGAACTCGTAGCGGCGCCGTCCGCCGCCAGCGTCGCCCGCCTCGCGCAACTCGCCCACCCACACGCTGCCGGTGTCCGAGTCGCCGGTCTCGCGGGTCAGGCCGATGGTGTCGCGGGCGATCGCGCCGATCAGCTGCGTGCCCGGGTCACGTACGTCGGTCTCGAACTTGAGCTCGACGCGGGCGCCCTTCAGCGACTCGCCGGTCTCCAGGGTGCCGCGGAACGCGCGGCCCGCCACGAGCGGGATGGGGTCCACTTCGATTGCGTGCCCACCACGGTCGGGGCCCTCGACGCGCGGCGCCAGGGCGTTGAGGCCCAGCGTCGCCGCGTTCGAGCGGAGCTGCGAAGCGGGCAACAGGATCCGGACGGGGATGTTGGCCGACGGGTCGACGCCGCCCACGTCGAGCTTGACCTCGACTTCCCATTTCACGCGCAGGACCTTCGAATCGAACGATGGTGCAGCCGAGAGCGGCACCGCGAACTGGAATGGGAACTCGAGCGACTGGCCGTTGGCGACCCGTGTGCCCGCCGCGAGGACGGTCTCGACACGGCCGAGGTCGTCGCTGCGCCAGATGGTGTCTGTCTCGATCTGGCCGGCCGAATCGCGACGCGACGTGCTCACCCGCCATTCGGCGACGCCGATCAGCGCGGCCACGACGGCCCGAGCCTCGATGTCGCGGCGGGCGGTCAGGCGCGCCACGCCCATCACGAGGGCGCCGGGGAGGAGGCCCGAGGTCCCGGCGCCCTCGGCGAAGGTGACGGTCCAGTCGACGCCGCCGCCGGTCAGCTTGCCAAGGAACGACATCGTGGCCTCCCTCGCTCCGCGACGCGCGCCGTGGATGGTGCCGGGTTGTGCCGGGGCGTGCGCGGCCGGTGCCGAATCTACCCGAGGGTGACGGCCGTGCCCGAGGCGGTGACCATCAGCATGGAGCCGCTCCCGCCGACGGTCTCGTAATCGAGGTCCACGCCGATGACCGCGTCGGCGCCGGCCGCGGTTGCTGCCTGGTGCAGCTCGGTGAGGGCGATGTCGCGCGCCTTCGCGAGTTCCCGCTCGTAGGCGCCGGAGCGGCCGCCGACGATGTCGCGGACACCGGCGAAGAGGTCTTTGACGATGTTCGCGCCGAGGATCGCCTCGCCCGTGACGATGCCCAGGTATGCCGTCACGGGTCGGCCCTCAACGGAGGGCGTGGTCGTGATGATGATGCCGCGCGGATCGGAGTCCATGCCTCTGCGTCCTCGTACGGGGTCAACCGGACGATCTCACAGCGCGCAGGATTACCGCAACAGATCCGGCACGGCAGGTCCAGCGGTGGAGGGTGCAATGAACGCAGGCCGCAGGCGGCTCCGCCTGACGCTCGCGGAGAGCGGTGTGAGTGCAGTCGCCGAACTGCTCGACGACGAGGCTCCGGTCACCGCGGAGCACGTCTGGAGTCGACTGCCGATCGAGGGGCCGCTCTACCACGGGCAGTTCTCGGGGGCGGAGGTCTTCGTCCTCGTCGACGACCCGGTCCGCCTTCCGCCGGAGAACCTCGTCCAACTCCCGCTGCCGGGCGAGCTCCTCTACTTCTGGGAGGGCACCGAGAGCGCAACCTCGGGACCCGGCGCTGCGCCGGTCGAGGAGATCGCGTTCATCTATGGCCGCGGCGTGACGCTCAGGCAGGCCGAGGGCGTGCCCACGCACCTCAACCTGTTCGCGCGGGTGCCCGGCGACTGGAAATACGACTGGAGCGACTTCGCGGCCGGCTGCCGCGCCGCCCGCCGGAGCCCGACGCGGCTGCGGATCGAGCGCGCCGAGGGATGAGGCAGGGCCGGGATGGCGCCCCCGGCTGGATTCGAACCAGCGACCTTCCGCTTAGAAGGCGGTTGCTCTGTCCGCTGAGCTACGGGGACACGCCGAGGCCCATTGTGCGCGACCATAGCCCGGGTCGCTCACGCGGCGACGGACAGCGGTGGCCACGGCGGAGGAGGATCGGATGGTGTTCGAGGGCGCAGCCGGTTGGGCTGCTGCGGCGAGGATCGCCCTGTTGGTCCCGGGCGACTGCCAGGTCGACGACGAGTTCTGGCGGTTGCTGGCCCCGCATGGCGTCCCGTTCGTCAGCCGAACGACCGGCGCGGACCAGGCGCTGATGGGGACGACCGGGATGGCCCTCGCCCACACGACCGCGCTGGCCGCCTCGTCCGACTTCGAGGTCGCGGCGGATCGGCTCCGGGACGTGGTGCCGGTCGCGGCGGCCTATGTCGACACCTCGATCTCGTTCGTCCGCGGGCCTTCCGGTGCGGCGGATATCACCGAGCGGATCGAGCGATTCCTGCACGTCCCGACGGTGGTCACCTCGACCGCCGTCGTCGACGCCGCCCGGGCGCTCGGAGTCCGATCGGTCGGTGTGGTGTCGGTCTACCTCGACGAGATCAACGCCACGATGCCCGCGTTCTTCGACCCGCAGGGCGTGCGGATCGTCCGGATCGGCCCCCTGACGGGCCACGTCATGAGCAGCGGGGAGTCGAGCACCGAGATGGCGCAGATCTCGCCCGACGATCTCGTCGCCGCGGGCCGGGACGTCGACGGACCCGACGTCGACGCGATCTTCATCCCGTGCACGGCCGTCCGCACGCTTGACGCGATCGAGCCCCTGGAGGCCGCGATCGGCAAGCCGGTGATCACCGCGATCCAGGCCACATTGTGGCGCGTGGCACGCCTCGCAGGCCTCACCCACGATGCCCCCGGTGGCGGCCGGCTGTTCGAGACCGCCTGACCGCCGGGTCTGCCCGGCAACACGAACGGCCCGCCGTACCCACGGAGGGCGGCGGGTCGCTCGCGAGCTCGGGTGACCTCTTCGCCGGACGAGACCGGACGGTGGGGTCGGGCCTGCGCCACCGCCAAAGGGGCGGTGCCCCGGTTCGGCGATCGCGAGGTTCCGCTTCACAACCTCGAGCTCGCGTTCACCATACCGGACCTCGTGGGGCGTGGTCATCGGCCGATCGGCCCCCCAGCGGGCGCGAATCGGACCCACTTCCGGGCCCTGCGCAGGGTTGTGCGAACGAATCGGCCCTGCTACGCTCGCCGCCCCGTGCCACGTCAGACAGCCCAGTCAACGGTGGCCACCGGCGTGTCGGCGCGCGTTCGCGCCAGCGCAGGCGGTGCGCGTCCGAACACGCAGCAGCTCTCGCTGGACCTGCTGCGCGAGGATCTGCCACTTCTGGCGATCGCCCCGGAGTGGAAGGATCAGCCGCGCCTCTGGGGCCACTCGTTCCACCCGATGTGCTCGTACCTTGCGAGCTTCCCGGCAGCCCTTGCGCACGCCTTCATCGCCCGCTACTCGCGGCCCGGCGACGTCGTGCTCGATCCGTTCAGCGGACGCGGCACGACCGCGCTCCAGGCGTGCGCGGAGGGTCGCATCGGGGTCGGCAACGATCTCAATCCCCTCGCCCACCTGCTGACTGCCGCCAAAGTGGACCCGCCGACGCGGGCCGAACTCGGAACGCGCGTGGCCGGGCTTCGCCTCGGCTGGGCGGCTGATGCCGCGGCCTGGACCGCACTCGGGGAATCGATCGTTGCGGGCCATCCCGACGGGCGCGTGCCGGCCGCCGGGTCCCGCGGCGGGGCGGACTCGGGCACCGAACCGGTGCCCGCCGAAGTGGCCGTTGCGTTCCACCCGCGAACGCTGGGCCAGCTGCTGTTCGTCCGCTCGATCCTGGAGCCGTCCGGGCGGGTGGACCGCTACCTGGCCGCCACCATCACCGGCATCCTGCACGGGAAGAGCCGCAGCTACCTGTCCGAGCTGATGCCCAATACCTTCAGCATGGCCGCGCGCTACGTGCGCGACTTCGCTGCGCGAACGTCCTTCCACTCGCCGGAGCGCGACACGTTCACGCTCCTCGAACAGAAGCTTCGCCGCCTCGAGCGCCAGGCGCGACCACCCAGCACGGGCCTGGCGCTCCTGGGCGATGCGCGCGACGCGGGCAGCCGGGCGCGCGGCCTCCTCCGGGCGGGGGCGCTGCCGACCCAGGCACGGCTCGTGGTGACGTCGCCTCCGTACCTTCGCGTCGTCAAGTACGGCTACTACAACTGGCTCCGGACGTGGTTTCTGGGCCATGACGCGCGGGCCATCGACGCGGCGCTCGACGACGCTCACCACCGCGCGCCGTACCTGGTGTTCATGCGCGAGGTCCTCGCCGATCTGCGCGGCGCCCTCACCGAGGACGCCGTGGTCGTGCTCGTGATCGGCGACGTGGAGCTGGACCGCGGGCGCCAGATCCGGAGCGGGATCGGCCTGGCAGACCAGGTCTGGCACGCGGCCGCGGAACCGGAGGGCTACCGGCTGGCGGGCGTCCTGATGGACGATGTCGCGGCCAATCGCAAGATGACGCGACTCTGGGGCGACGAGGCCGGCCAGGCGACCAAGCTCGATCGGATCCTGGTGCTCGGGGCCAACGAAAGCGGCCGTCGTCGGGCGATCAACGGCGCGGCTCTACCGGTCGACTGGACCTGGCCGCGGCGCTTCCGCGCACTCTGATCCCCACCCCCGGGCAGCCCCGGTCTATGCCCGGATCCGCCGCCGTGCCATCTCGCTCTCGATCTGGCGCTCCGCTTCGACGTAGCGGTCGATCTGCTCGCGCAGCTGGTTCGCCTCCGGGACGTACAGGTGCACCTGCTGCTGGAGGATGTAGCTGAGGCGCCGGCTGGTCATCCGAACGTGGTCGAGGTTCTTCATCAGGACCAGGGGGTCCATGGCGGCCAGGTCGGACGGGTGGTACATCTGCTTCATCGGGTGGAATTCTAGACCGCGGGCGATCGCACGACCGGCTCGCCTGCGAGGCGGTGGCCGGCGCCGGATCTGGCTCGCCGCGGGCGATCGCACGACCGGCTCGCCTACGAGGCGGTGGCCGGCGCCGGATCTGGCTCGCCGCCGGCTCGCTCCGGGCCGCGGGCGGACGTGGAAGACGGGGCCGGGGCGGACCCTGCCTGGGGGGCTCGCCAGTCGAGAGCACGACGCGTCCCGCCACGGTACGGGACGGCATGGCGTCCGGGATCCTCGCCCACGACCATCCGCACCAGTTCCGCCAGCCGCCCGACCTCCTCGATCCGGAAGCCGATGCCGTGCTCCGACAACTCGGCCGGGCCCCACCCCTGGTACAGGCGACGGCTGGCCACCGAGCACATCTCGTCATAGAGCTCGGGCCAGCCGACACGCCGTCGCTGATAGCAGAAGCGGACGAAGGCGGCGGCCTCCCCGGCGGCGTCGAAGCCCGTGGGCGTGCCCAGACCCATCAACGTCCTCCCCCGCCGAAGCCGAATCCGGGCATGCGAACCCCGCACCGCATCCCGGCCGCGTTCGGACTAATGGCCGGTTGGCGCCCCCTCTCCCAATCGGGCGTCCCTCACCGGTGGCGAGATGCTACGAGGGGCCGCGAACGCCCGAAAGGGCTTTCTCCACGAAAGACCGGGGATCTTCTCCACACCCGGCGAACGGCCTGTGGATGCCTCGCCCGACCGACGGGGATGAGCCGGTCAGGCTCGGGGGCGAACGCCCAGTCCGGGCTCCGGCGAGAGCCGCCAGCGGCAGTCGGCGCCGAGTTCGAGGCCCGCGTACGGGTCCTCGGCAAGCAGCAGGTTGCCATCGAGGTCGACCCAGTCGGCGAGTGAAGCGACGGACGCCGACGCTGCGATGCCCACGGTGGTCTCTTCCATGCAGCCCAGAAACGTCTTGAAGCCGAGTTCCCGCGCCCGCTCCAGCATCCGCCTGGCGGGCCCGACCCCACCGCACTTGGAGAGCTTCACGTTGACGCCGTGGACGACGCCCACGAGGCCGTGGAGGTCATCGATGGTGACCGAGCTTTCGTCGGCCACGATCGGCAGGCTTGACCGCTCCTGGAGCCAGCCCAGTTGATCGAGGCGATGGGCCGGGAACGGCTGCTCGATGAGTTCCACGCCGAGCCGGATCAGCTCGGGGATGAGCCGCGCTGCCGGCTCCGGCTGCCAGCCGGTGTTCGCGTCGACGCGAATCGGGCCGCTGTACACCGCACGGACGGCCTCGAGTGTCGCCATGTCGCCGGGCCCACCCAGCTTGATCTTGAGCGCGGGAAATTTCGAGGCACGCTTCGCGCGCTCGGCCACGACGTGCGGCTCGTCGATGCCCAGGGTGAAGTCGGTCGGCGGAATGTCGGCCGAGAGACCGAGCAGTTCGTGGACGGGCAACCCCAACCGCTTGCCGACAAGATCGTGGAGGGCGATGTCGATCCCCGCCTTCGCACCACCGTGGTGCCCGATGGCGCGGTCCATCGCCGCAGACGCGGCCTCGAGGGCAGCCAGCGCCCGGCCGCGGTCGGCGGCCGCAAGCTCATCGGCGAGGGCACTCGCAGCGCGGGCGAGCAGCGGGAGGACAACGGGCACCGTGTCCATCGTCTCGCCGTAGTACGGCTCCGCGAACGACTCGCCGACCCCCTCGTCGCCGCGTGCCTCGTCGCGCACGTGGGTGATGATCGTGCGCGCGGCACGGGTGTCAGTGGCCCGGGCGATGACGAACGGGTCGCGAAACGCGAGCGTGTACGGCTCGTGAGTGACGCGGTACGTCATGCCACTGCCTCCACGGCCGTTCGGATCCGTGAGAAGAGGGGGCCGGGCCCGAAGCGGTACGGATCGTCGGTCGGGAGGCCGGTCCGGGCCTCGGTTTCGGCGATGATGCGCCGTGCCTCAGCGTCGTCCGGGTAGAACGAGGTGTTGAGCGCGATCGCGATCACCCTGGAGGGTTCCACCAGTGCGGCGATGACCTCGTGCGCCTCGATGTGCTGCTCGAGCGAACGCAGCTTCGCGAGGCGGCCGCAGTGCTCGAACGCGTGGTGCGCCTCCCGCCCGGCCTGATGGACCATCACCATGCCGTGCGGACGCGCGCCGTGGATCAGCGCGAGCGTCACCGACGAGTACGCGAAGTGGTCGAGCGAGCCCTGGCCCTCGACGATGACCCACTCGCCGCGCTGTTCGGCCTGCTCGGTGAGCCATTCGACAGTGCCCTGGATGAAGTCCGCGGCCACGCGGTCAATCGCCACGCCCCAGCCTTCGATCATCATGCCCGTCTGGCCCGTGGGCGCCATGGACGCGGTGAGACCCGCCTCCCGGGCAGCCCTCGCCAGCTCGAGCGAGACGCCCATCTTCCCCGATGCGCAGTCGGTGCCGACGGTGAGGATCACCTTGCGGCCGGGCAGGTGCTCTCGGCCGCTCGCCACCTCCATCCGCTCGGGCGGTCGCCGGAAGTCGTAGATCCTGGCGCCGCTGCGCGCGGCCGCGGCCGTGAACTCGGGGTCGTCCGAGAGGAACATGTGCAGGCCGTTGACCACGTCGAGGCCGTCGTCGAGCGCCTGCTGGATCGTCGACCGCCACGCGGGCGAGAGCTTGCCGCCCGCGGGGGCCACGCCGATCACGAGCGTCGTGGGGCGCGGGATCATGGCGAGGGCTTCGCCAAGCGTTGCGACGATGGGGATGTCGACATGACCGCCGGATGCGATCGCGCCGATCACATCGCCGACCGTGCGTCCCGCCTTGGTCGAATCGATCACCGCGATGGTCGGAATCGAGGAGTACTTGATGACGCCCCGGGCCGTCTTGGAGGCGTCGCCACCGAACATGCCCTCGGCCAGGATGACGAACCGACGATCGGGCGACGGAATCACAAGTGGGCCCCTCTGGCTGTGACGTTGCCTCCCGAGTGTAGGGCGACGGGCAGGCTACGGGCCGCGGTCCACGCGGTCGGTCGGCCCGAGGATCGGCGGCCACGCTGCCCTCCGGCAGTGCCTCACGCCGTCACGCTGAGGGCGCTACGCGCGCGACACCGCTGCAGTCAAGGCCCGACAGAAGGCCAGCAGGACCCCGATGCGAGCCGGACTCACGCCACCAGCGTCGCCACGATCGGCAACGGCTCCCAGAGCCACGGGTTCAGCGCGCCGAAGGCGCCGGACAAGCGCCCCCGGCGTGACGATGGGAGCGAAGGCATGCAACCTGGGCAGTTCTCGGCACCGCGGCCGGCCGACGCGTACGGTCGTCCCGGAGGGCGAGAAAAGGGAACGCCCCCGGGCGCGGTCCGGGGGCGTAGAAGGAAGCAGCCTGGTACCGCATACCGGATTCGAACCGGTGATCTCCGCCTTGAGAGGGCGGTGTCCTGGGCCTCTAGACGAATGCGGCGGGGCGGCGGCGGCTGGGCCGCTTCACCGCGGGCGATGATAGCAGCGACCCCCGCCCAGCGACAACCTGCGCTGGCGCCGCCCGGTGCGCCCCGTCGGATCCGCCTACAGCTTGTGTGAGTCCAGGAACGCCTTGATCCGTTCTGCGACCTGCAGGTAGCCGTTCTCGGCGAGGACCAGCCCGTAGTGGGAATGGGCACCGTATGGCTCATAGTCAGCCCCGAGCCATTCGGCCAGCTGCTGGCTGGAGGCTTCGGGCACGTGGCGGTCCAGGCCGGCCCCGATGACGAGGCGCGGCACCCCGGCCAGGCGCTCGCGCGCGATCTCCACCCCGCGCAGCATGGTGCGCCGCGCACGACCGGATTCGCGCGGCTTCTGGCCGAGCAGATGCTGGATCCGCAGGACGTCCGCGAGCGTCAGGTCCCGGTGGTCGCGCTGGAGCTTCTCGGGCAGCGTGGACCAGCCGATCTGCGACCGCCCGTACACGTCGGGCACTTCGCTCAGCTCGAATGGGCGGACGGGCGGCCGGACGCCAGCTGGCAGCTCCGAGCTCAGGAGGATGAGGCCCGTGGGCCGGTGGCGCTCGGCCGCCTTGAGCACCAGGAGGCCGCCCATGCCATGGCCCACCGCGACGGCCTCGGGACCAAGCCGGTCCAGGGCCGCCACAACGTCGTCGACGTAGGTCTCGAACGAAAGTGATGTCGGGTCGGCGGTCTGTGACCAGAAATGGTTGCGCAGGTTGAGCGCGTGACCCTCCCAGCCACGACTCGCGAAGAACGCCAGGTAGCGCTCCCAGAGCCATGACCCGGCCAGCTCGCCGTGCACGAACACCAGTGGCTTGCGCCGCGAGCGTCGCTCGGGCAACCACGACTCGATGTAGAGCCCGCGGTCCGGCAGTTCGATCTCGTCCTTGCGGACCGGACGTCCGTTCGGCGGGACGGGCGGGCTGGGGCGGCTGGGCATGCGCACCGGGCCGCGAGTGCCGTCAGCACCGATCCCGTCGAGCGTCAGATCGTCCATCAGGTGCGGGCGGCCCGAGGGTCGTCCCTTGTCATCGCCATTCACCATTCGAGGGGATTCACGAGCAGACCGCTCAGGGCCTTCGGGTAGAAATACGTCGATTTCTGCGGCATCACATCGCCGGAACGCGCCACCGCGGCAACGGAGTTCACGGGCGTCGGCTCGAGCAGGAAGGCAAGGTCGGCCCCGTCCGTGTGGCCGTCGACGAGCTCGACGGCCTCTGCGGCCGACTTGGTATAGCCGACGCGACCGCCGGCAACCTGTTGCGCGTCGATTCCGAAGCCGCGTTCGAGGACAACTCCGAGCCGCGTGACGTCAAGCTCGCGCACCGCCTCTCCCTTGTTGGATGGTGCGACCTCCGCCACGGGACGTGCCTCGAGCAGCGCGCCGCCGGTCCGCCACCAGGCGCCGAACCGGCCGCGGCCTCCTGGCTGGAGCGCGGCTCGGTTGAAGGCCGCCACGAGGTCGTCCTGGGCACCGACAGGGCTGACGTCGAAGAAATCGCCCAGGCGTGCGCGGATCGCGTCGCCCGACGCGTCCTCCAGGTTCCGCACCACCCGATGCGTCGGCAGGACGGTCAGCGGCTCGTCGGTCGCGAGGAAGAGCATCAGCAGGTAGTCGAACGCTGGGTCCTCTTCGCAGGAGCGGGTCATCCGGCGCTCGTCGCGGTAGCGCAGCGCCGTCTCGTAGCGGTGGTGGCCGTCCGCGATCATAATCGGAGTGGCGGCGGCAAGGGCGACCAGCTCTGTGACGGGACCCTCGCCCTCGCTCTCAACGGGCACCACCCACAGGCGATGGCGCGTGCGATCGTCATCGAGCACGTCGAAAACGGGCGCTGCGTCGGCGGTGAGGTCAGCCAGGATCCGCCGGGCCCGGCCGCTCGGCTCGTCGTACAGCCCGACGACTGGGCTCGTGTTGACACCGGTCGCGCGCAACAGCAGGTAGCGGTCCTCACGAGGCGCCGCCAGCGTCTTCTCGTGCGGCAGCACACCCCCGCCCGGGCCGAAGGGCTCCAGCCGCAGCCGCGCGAAGAACCCGCGCTGAGTCCGCTCAACGTCCGTGCCGGGAACGGTGTAGCCCTGTTCGTAGACATAGATCGACGGCCGGGGGTCCTTGCGGAGCGTCCCGTCAGACCGCCAGCCGGCCAGGATCCGCGCCGCGCGCCGCTGGCGATCGCCGGTCTCGTCCCCGGGCTCGTCGGTCGGCAGATCGAGCCGGACGATGTTGTGCGGGCTGCGCAGGAGCAGCACCTGGTGCTCGGCGGGCCGGATGACGTCGTAGGGCGGTGCAACGACCATGTCCAGGTCCCCGACGGTCTCGGCGTCGTAGCGGAGCGCGCGGAACGGGCGGATCGTGGGCACTGGTGCCTCAGAATGGATGGCCGGGGCGAGGCGGGCGCCCTATCGGTCTCGAGGCAACATGCTACCCCGGGCTCCCGGGAACGGCCAGCAGCGAGCGCGTCCGATGGGGGCCGCGGACGTCGGGGGACCTCCGGCGGGGGAGGGTGCTAGCCTCGGCCTGATGCTCATCCCGCCTCGTCGCCGAACCTTGTTCGGCCTGCTCGTCGCACTGCTGGTTGCCGGCTGCAACGGCCCGATCGGCCAGACGCCGCGCCCGACTCCGCAGGACTTCGAGACGCTCGTCGGCGAGATGACCAGGGTCGGGGTGCTGGTCAACGAGGTCCGCTCGGGCGACCCGGGTTGCAACGACGCCACCCTGGCGGGCCCCGCGATCGCGTTCTCGGCGCGCGGCCTCGACCAGGTCGACCCGGTGCGGATCCACCTGTTCATCTTCCGCAACCGCGACGCGTACGAGCGCCGGCGGGCCGATGTCGACACCTGCGCGCGGGCCTTCATCGCCGACCCGGCGCGGTACGAGGCGCTTGACGCCTCGCCGTTCGTCGCCATCGGCGAGGGACCCTGGGCGCCGGGGTTCCGCGAGGCGGTGCGAGCGGTGCTGGTGGCAGGAGTGGGCGTGCCAGCGCCGACCTGACCCCGGCCCGGCCCTGCGGGAAGCCGCAGGGCCTAGACGACCCGCAGGCCCAGGATCCGGCGTGCGATCACGAGGCGCTGAATCTGGCTGGTCCCCTCCCCGATCTCGGTGAGCTTCGCGTCGCGCAGGTAGCGCTCCACCTTGTATCCCTCGACGTAGCCGCCGTGGATCTGGATCCCGGCGTTCGTGGCGCGCGACGATACCTCCGACGCGAACAGCTTCGCCTGGGCCGCCGCCAGGCCGTAGTCCCGGCCCGCGTCCTTGAGCCACGCTGCTCGCCAGACCAGCTGGCGCGCCGCCTCGATTTCGGTGGCCATATCGGCGATCAGGAACGCGACGACCTGGAAGGAGCCGATCGGGCGACCGAACTGCTCGCGCGTCTGCGCGTACGGGATCGACGCGTCGAGCGCCGCCTGCGCCAGACCCACCGCCAATGCGGCAACCGAGATCCGCCCGCCATCGAGGGTGCGCAGGAACGTCCGGTGGCCGCTGCCCCGTTCGCCGAGCAGATTCGCGGCGGGCACCCGCGCCGCCTCGAAGAGCAACTCGCCGGTCGCGGAGGCGTGGAGGCCCATCTTCGCCTCGAGCCGCCCGACGCTGAAGCCCGGCGTGTCGGCAGTGACGATGAGGGCGCTGATCTCGGGCTGGCCGTCATCGCGCGTGCCGGTCCGCGCGCTGACGATGTACGTCCCGGCCTGCCCGGCGTTGGTGATGAAGCGCTTGGCGCCGTCGATGACCCAGGTGCCACCGTCCGGGCCGTCCTCGAACCGGGCCGTCGTTCGCGTTCCAGCCGAGTCGCTGCCGGCGCCGGGCTCGGTCAGGCCGTAGGCACCGATCACCTGCCCCGACGCCATGGGGACCAGGAAGCGCGCCTTCTGCGCCTGCGAGCCCGCCAGGTGCAGCGGCCCGCAACCCAGCGAGGTGTGGGCGGCCACGATCAGCCCGAGCGAGCCCCAGACCCGCCCGATCTCTTCGATAACAATGGCATAGGCGAGGGTATCCAGGCCGGCGCCACCCT
>VGPE01000044.1 GCA_016875645.1 Chloroflexota bacterium | reverse complement strand
CGAATGCCGCCTCGAGCTGGCCGGCCCGGGCCGGGCCGACACCCGCGATGGCCTGGAGCTCCAGGCCTGACGCCCGGGCGAGGCCCGTCAACCCATCGTGCCTGGCGAGGGCGTCCTGCGCGATGTCCACCGCACTCCGGCCCAGCGAGCCGGAACCCAACACGAGAGCGATCAGCTCCGCCGAGGAGAGATTCGTCGCGCCACGCTGCGCCAGGCGCTCGCGCGGTCGCTCCGGCGCGGGCAGCTCGCGGATGCGCCGCGGCGCCGATCCCGTTCTGGTTGCCAGCGATGATCGATCCGGGACCATGCCACCTCCGAGGATGTCCCCGGACCGGACGACGGAAGCCCGCCGAATCCTCCCGCCATCCGGTGACCGGGAACAGGGATGACGGTAGCGACCGGCCCTTCGCTGGCACGTATCCGGGCATTCACCACGACGCATCCCCGGCGCTCGGCCGACCCGGACGGGCCGGAAACCGCCCCGAGAAGGCGTCAGCCGGCGCCGGCGGCGGCCTGGGACACGACGAGCAGGATCCCGTTGAACGCCGCGTGCAGCCCGATCGCGGCGTACAGCGAGCCGCGGCGCAGGAAGACCCAACCCAGCGCCAGCGCGATCGGGAGGCGGACGGCAAACGCGATCAGTGCCTGCGAGGCGCCCTCGGTGAACGTTGCGCCACTGACTGTGAGGATGTGCACGAACGCGAAGAAGATGGCGCTGCGCAGGATCGCCGCCCGCGGGGACATGGTCCGTGCCCATGCCGTCAGCGCGAAGCCGCGGTAGAAGATCTCCTCGCCGATCGGTGCGATGAGCGCGCCCGACACCAGGTTGATGAGGAAGCCTTCGGTATTGCCACTGGGCGGCAGCGGGCTGTCGGGCGTGGTCCCGAGGCCACCGACCAGCAGCGCCGCCACGATCGACGTCACGAAGATCACCGGCAGGGCGAAGGTCGCGCCCCAGATCGCGTCGCCCAGGATCCGTGTCGGTGGCAGGCTCCGCAGCCCCATCTCGGCCCATGACAACGCGACCGGTCCGACGACCAGCAGCCTGACGAGGCCCGCGTAGACGAGGGCGGTCAGCAGCACCTGGACGAGCGCGCCGAGGGGGGACAGCGCATCGAGGCCGGCGATGGAGGCCCCGCCGACGATCACGATCACCAGCAGGACGGTGATCGGCAGACTGGCCGCGAAGACCAGGAACGGCGATGGGCCGACATAGGCCGCCACGCCGTCCGCCCGCCGCTGGGCGCCCTGCGCACCGGCGGCCGAAACGAGCCCGAGCGACAGGAGGGCAGCAGCTCCCAGCGTCAGGCCGAGGCCGGCGAGACCACCGGACGAGGTGCCCGCGGCGACGATGAACAGGGCGAGGCCGAGCCCGGCGGCCAGCCAGCCCAGGAGATAGAGGCCGGGCGCGGCGCGGCCCTCCATGGAGAAGACTGCCCGTCGCGCGGGTTCCCCGGGCGGACTGAACTCCGCTGCGCCTTCCCGGAAGGGCTCGCTCAATGCTCCGGGTTGGAGCCGGGCGAGCGGCGCCGGACGGAGCCTGACGTCCCCGAGCGAGGGGCAGACCCGTCGCCGGCGGGGAGAACCCCGTCCCGGGATCGTTGCGGTTCGGGTCCGGTCGCGGTGGGCGGACGCGTCATACGAGCGAGCGCAGGGGCACCGCCACGGGCCGGCTGCCCGCTCGGTTCGTCGCCTGATGCCTCGGGCGGCAGCCAGCTCGCGCCCGCCAGACCCTCGCGCGAATACTCGTCGGCCTCGTCGGGCGGACCAATGACGTCGCGCCGGCCGACGCCGAGCCGTTCGCGTGGCTCGTGAATCGGCTCAACGGCCGCGAGCGGGCGCTCGAAGTCCCGCCCGCACCATGCGCACAACGACCAGTCCAGTCCGACCAGCCGGCTGCAGTTGGGACAGACCCGGTTGAGCCGCGTGCGGCACGTGGGACAGATGATCCACTCGTCGTTCACACGGCGGGCGCAGGTCGGGCAGCTCTTGACCGCTTCAACTTCTGCGAGCAGGGCCTCCTCGGCCAGCGTGCGCTCGTAGACCTCGCCGATCTTCTCCTGGGGCCGGACGATCTTGTAGGCCACGATCGCGAACGGGAACAGGATGGGGCTGAACAGGATGATCAGGCCGGCAGCGAGGTACGGCAGGATCGGATTGGCGGTCCGCAGCTGCATGTCGCGGAATGCCCAGTAGGCGGCGGCGAACCACAGGACGACGATGTAGAGCCCGATGGCACGGAGCCCGAACTGGACGACGGGGCTGTCCCAGAACTGGCTGATCGTATCCAGGATCTGCTGGATCTCTTTCGGCATCCGGGGGCTGCCTGCCTCCGTTCGCGCGTCGCATCAGGACCGCGCCTCAAGGTCCGCACGACGGGCGTGGCGGATCGGCGCAGTCTAGCAGGGCTCGATCAGGCCTCCGCCGGCTGGGTCCTCGGCAGAGCCCGCGCGGGCGCGTGCCCTGCAGCGCGGAGGACCTCGTAACTGCCGAGCATGCTGCGCCATGCGGCCACGAGGCCCGCCACCCAGAGGGCCGCCGTCCAGGCCGCGACGAACACCATGACTGCCGCAATGGTCATCACGATGTGACCTTCGCCGATCGCGGCGCGCACGCCTCGGAAGAGGACCCAGCAGAGCATCAGTGGCGGCGCCACCGCGACGAGGACCGCGACCGCCCCGGCGACGAACGTCGCGAGCGTGGTCAAGGGCCGCCGGACAAGGTCGATCATCGGCCGCACCAACGCAAGCGGGATCGGATCGCCCCGACGCAGGTGATGGCGAACGGCGACGCCGCCGACGAACTCGCCCAGCAGCCAGGCCAGGACCACAATGGCGACCGCATCACGCGTCCGGTCGAGCACCCGCAGCACCAGGGGCGTCACCAGTTCGTCGGGGAGGATCAACTCGCGGTAGGTCGCCGCGCCGAATCGTTGCGCCGACCACGCAAGAGCGAGCGCGACCGGGGCGAGAGCCAGCAGCCGGATCACGGCCAGTCGAGCAATCACCACGACCGTGTCCGACCTGCGACGCGACCGTCCGCCCGTGCGGTTCCCGCCCTCTGCGGCGCCGAAGAGCGCACGGTCCGCGAACGACCCGAGCACGGTACCGATCGCGAGGGCCGCGACCAGGATGGCGACGATCGCCCCCATCAACCAGAGCAGACGCTCCGATGGCCCGGACGCCGTGATGGATGTGGGGCCGATCCAGTTGCCGATCCCGACCGGCGTCGGAAGCGTCACGAACGGGAGGACGAACAGCAGGAGGCCGCCGCGCGCCAGGAACCCGGCAAGGCCGACCACCGCGAGGCCCGGTCGTTCCACGAGGAGCAGCGCCGATGCCCGGGTGGCCGCCAGCCACGACATCGCCGTTCCCGGTTCCTCCTACGGGGCGGCCGACGCCGGGACGAGTTCGGCCAGCAGCCGCAGCGCCGCGTTGACCGCTTCGATCTCCAGGCCGTAGCGCGCGAAGTCGCCGGCGCGCAGCGCTGCCTGGGCGAGCTCGAAGTGCTCGTTGGCGTAGGCGACCAGCGCGGCCACGTCACCGGCCGGCGGCGGCGGGATGCCGGGTCCGATGGTCGGGCCCGGGGTCGGTGCGGGGGAGGCGCCCGGCGATGGCGTGGGACCCGGGCCCGGCGTGGGCGTGGGACCGGGCCCGCCGGCGAGCAGCAGGTTGAGCGCCTCGGTCAGGCTGTTGGCCCAGGTGATCCGCGACGTCGAGGCCACGATGATCCGCTGGAACTGTGGCAGGGCGCTGGTCGTGGACTGGAGATAGACCGGCTGCAGATAGATGATGGAGTCCTGGATGGGCAGCACCAGCAGGTTGCCACGGATCACCTGGCTGCCCGACTGGTTCCAGAGGGTGATCTGCTGGCTGATCGCGGGATCCGCGCTGATCTGGGCCTCGATCTGGCTGGGGCCAAGGACCGACGTGTCCTGGGGGAACTGGTAGACGCGCACCTGGCCGTAGTGCTCCGGGTCGTTGCGGGCGGCGACCCACGCGATCATGTTCGGGCGCCGTTGCGGAACCATCGGCTGGAGCAGCAGGAACTCCGGCTCGGGCTCGCCGGGCATCCGCATGACCACGTAGTAGGCCTCGGTCGGGAGCGATTGCTCGCTGCCGGACTCGGTGGGCACCGTCCACAGGTCGGTCCGCTGGTAGAACGTCTCGGGCTGGGTGACGTGGTACGTCGCGAACACGCGCGTCTGGACGTTGAACAGTTCCTCCGGCACCCGCAGGTGCGGCACCAGGTCGGCCGGCACGTCCGCCATCGGGCGGAACAGACCCGGGAAGACGCCCGTATAGGCGCGCAGGATGGGATCGTTCGGATCGGCCACGTAAAAATTCATCGTGCCGTCGTAGGCGTCCATGACCACCTTGACGCTGTTGCGGATGTAGTTGAACGGCGCGCCCGAGAGACCCGTGGTCTCCCCCAGCTGGCTCGGGAAGAACGGCTGCGCGTGCGGGAAGCGGTCGCTGGTGGTGAACGCGTCCTGGATGTAGACCAGGCGCCCGTCATCACCCACGACCAGGTACGGATCGCGGTCGTAGCGCAGGAACGGCGCAACGCGCGTGAGACGCGCCGACAACGATCGGAACATGAGCAGCTGGCTGTCGGCGGTCACCTGGTCGCTGATCATCAGGTTGAGATCGCGGAAGCGCATTGCGAACAGCAGCCGGGTGAACGTCGAGTCGAGCCGGATCCCCGTCCGGCCTGCCCAACTGGTGGTGATTGCCTCCTCGCTGTCCGAGCGCGGATAGTCGAACTCGGGCTGCCGCGCGTTGACGATGACGTACGAGCTGGGGCGCTCTCCGAAGTAGATCCGGGGCTGGTTGACGGTCGGCAGCCCGGGCACGGAGACCGGCGGCAGGTCGCGGACCCAGAGCCGAGGCAGCCCCTCCGCGGTCACTTCGTTGACAGGCACCGTGGTGAGCCCCACGCCGTGCGTGTAGGTCAGACGCTCGTTCACCCAGCTGGTGGCGCCGGTCCGGTCCTGGGCGAGCTCGCGCGCGGACAGCATCACCTGGCGCGTCTCGCCGTTGACGAGGTAGCGGTCCGTGTCCACGTCGTAGAAGTCGTAGTACTGGCGCACCGTCTGGATCTGGTCCAGCGTCAGCCCCAGTGGCCGGTAGTCCCACAACCGCGCGTTGCGGAACGTGGCCACCTCCTCCGCAATGCCATCCGACGACAGCGGCGCGTCGCCGCGATAGCCGCGTGTCTCCCAGGGCAGCAGGTTGAACGCGAGCCGCGTCATCTCGATGTTGTTGGCGATGTACCGCCGCTCCTGCGCGAACTCGTTGGGCGTGACGCTGAAGCGCTGGACAACCTCGGGGTAGATGCCCGAGAGCACGATCGATGCGAGCACCCAAGCGCCGATCGCGAGGCCGAGCGGCCACAGGAGCTGGGTGAAGGCGCCCCCGATCAGCAGCGCCGCGGCCAGGCCGGCGATCACGGTCAGGACATCGAAGGCGAGGAAGCGGGCGTTCTGGTCGGTATAGCTGACGCCGGTGGCGAAGCCGTTGTCGCCATAGACCAACTCGTACTTGTCGAGCTGGTAGCCGGCGGCGATCGACAGCAGGTAGAGCCCCGCGAGCACCGCCAGGTGAACGCGGACCGGGGTCACGAAGGCGAAGCCACCGCGAGCCGCGGCGGCCAGATAGCGACCCAGCGCGACCACCAGGCCGGTCAGCAAGAGCGCATTCGCAAGCGCCTGGGCGAGGCGCAGGAACGGCAGCTCGAACATGAAGAAGCCGATGTCGCGGCCGAAGATGGGATCCGTGACGGGTGTCGCCGGGTCAGGACTGAAGGGGACCTGATTGCTCCACAGGAGGACGGTCTCCCAGCGCCCCGAGACCGTGGTGGCCAGGCCCAGAGCGACCAGCAGGCCGAACCCGACCGCGACCCAGACGGCCGCCGGGGTGAGGTCCGGCAGTTCGATCTCGACCGCCCGCGCGCCGGTACCACCTGGGCCGCGAGGCCGGCCGTACGGCGGACGACCGCCCGGCCCGCCGACGGGACCGCCACCGAACAGGCCGCCCCCACCGCCCGGTTCGTCGGCCCCGGATTCCAGCATCCGCTGGATCCAGCCGCGAACTCGGCTCTGGCGGGTGGGGTCGGGCGGCGGAACCAGTCGACCGGCCAGCCAGAGGTTGCCCACGAGGAACAGCAGTCCCAGCACCAGCACCCCGAGGAAGAGGCCGAACTGGGCAGCCAACCGGGTCCAGAAGACATCGTCCAGGCCGATGCTGCGGTACCAGATGTTGTCGGTGAGCAGGTCGACACCGGAGCCCAGGAATCCGAGCAGCAGAATGACGACGACCAGGACCGCGATCAGGCCAAGGCGCCGGCCGACACCCCCCAGTTGATCGCGCCAATCCGCGCCGTCGTTGGGACCGCCCACCCGGGTGCGCGGCCGCGATCCGCCGCCACCGCGACCGCCGGCACCCCCGACGGCCCGGGGGCGCGGGCGCTCGGCTGCGGGCTCGTGGTCGGCCTGCTCGTCTCGCACCTGCTCGTCGGAGGCCTCATCGCTCGTCGGCTCGCCCGCGTCGGGCCCGTCGGTGGGATCGTTCCCCTCCGTCGCAGCGGCGCGATCGTCACCGTCGGCGGTCTCGTCGTCGTCGGTGGGCTTGTCCGTCGGCCGCGTCGAAGCCGCGGACTGCTCCGCGGCAGGCTCACCGGTCTGCCGGCGGCGCAGCTCCTCCATGAATTCATCGAACAGGTCGCGCATGGGTCCGGGGAGTATACCGTGAGGAACGTCTGGCGCCCGGCCGGCGGGCCCGGGACATCGCGGGCTCAGCGGCGGCCCAGTGACTCCAGGCCGCGGGCGAACGCATCGACCACCGTCGCGGCGAGCTCGTTGGGGCGCATCGTCGCAGCCCGCATCGGCTCCCACTTGAACGCGGCCCGCACTGCCAGCGGGGTCCGCCACGGCTTGGTGGGATCTGCCGGCGGCGCGAGTGCCCCCAGGCGGACCGACAGGCGGTTGTCCTCCTCGAGGATCAGCCCCGAGAGGTTGCCCGCGAGGATCGGCCCGAGTCGCAGGAGCGGCGGGTCGGGTGGCGGCCCGGCCGCTGGCGCGACATCGCGGAACGTCAGAAGGCCCTCGTGGTCGGCGGCCCACAGGATCGCCAGCCACCAGCCGTCGTCCAGTGTGGTGGGGCGGCTCATCCCCACGTGCGCCCGTCGATCCCCGAGATGGATCTCGCGTTCACGAATGTAGGAAGGGCCGGGCGCAGGGAGGCGGTCGGACATGCGTGGAGGATGGCACGCGCCGGCCCCGAGGGCCGCGGGCGGTGTGGTCTGGGCGCCGGCGAGCGAGAGCTCGCCGAGGTCAGGCGGCGGTTGACTCGCCGGCGGGTGCGCCGTCGGCCGTGGACGCGGCAGGCGCGGTCAGGGGCGCGTCCGGGTCGTCCACGACGAGCGGCAGCTCGATTCCGGCGGCGTCGAGTTGGATGCGCAGGATCTCGCGGCGGACGTCGCGGCTGGGCGGCGCCAGCGCTTCTGGCGCGGCCTCGGGGCCACCCTCGTTCGCCTGCTCGTCGAGGACCTCGCCGCTGATCCAGGCGAGCAGTCGGTTGCGCTTGACCATCTCGACTGGGGCAGGCTTGGCCGGCGGCGCCACGACGGTGAGGCCCGGCAGCCCGGGGTCTGCCGCGCCGGACAGCTGTGCGTTGCAGATCGGGCAATTCGGGGTGTCGAGGGTCTGGAGAGCAGCCGAGCACCAGGGGCAGCGCGGGCCCGGCGCCTCGACCGGGACCCAATTCGCCGGGTCCGTCGCTGGGTCGATGGGGCTGGCGGCTGCCAGGACACCCGGATCCGGCTGTTCAATCGACATGCCGGTCATTCTGGGCGCAGCGACGACGACCGCGACTAGTCCGTCAGTACCGGTGGCCGCACTCGATGGTCGGCCCCGGCCGGAGCACAACCCGGCGCTCCTACTCCCACTCGATGGTGGCCGGCGGCTTGCTGCTGATGTCGTACACGACGCGATTGACGCCGGGGACCTCATTCACGATCCGGCTGGAGATCTTCGCGAGCACCTCGTAGGGCAGCTTCGCCCAGTCAGCCGTCATGCCGTCCTCGGAGGTCACGGCGCGGATGGCCACCACGTTCGCGTAGGTGCGCAGGTCGCCCATCACGCCCACGCTCCGGACCGGGGTCAGGATCGCGAAGCTCTGCCAAAGGCTCCGATACAGGTTGGCGGCCTTGATCTCGTCGATGACGATCCAGTCTGCCTCGCGGAGCGTGTCGAGCCGTTCGCGTGTGACCTCGCCGATGATCCGGATCGCCAGGCCCGGTCCAGGGAACGGCTGTCGCAGGACCATCGCTTCGGGCAGGCCCAACTCCAGCCCGACGGCGCGCACCTCGTCCTTGAACAGGTGACGCAGCGGCTCGATCAGGGTGAAGCGCAGGTCGGCCGGCAGCCCGCCGACGTTGTGGTGGCTCTTGATCTTGTGGGCGGCCTTGGTGTCGGATGTGGTCGATTCGATGACGTCCGGGTAGAGCGTGCCCTGCGTCAGGAAGTCGATCGGCGAATCCCGCGAGAGCGTCGCTGCCTGCTCCTCGAAGACGCGGATGAACTCGTCGCCGATGATCTTGCGCTTCTGCTCCGGATCCTCGATGCTCCGGAGGCGGGCCAGGAAGCGCTCGCGCGCGTCGACCATGACGAGTTTCATGCCGAGGTTCTGCTCGAACGTGATCCGGAGCAGTTCCGACTCGCGCTTGCGCATCAGGCCGTGGTCCACGTAGATGCAGGTCAGCCGATCGCCGACCGCGCGATGGACCAGGGCCGCTGCCACGGCCGAATCAACGCCGCCCGACAGCGCACAGATCACGAGGCCGATCGAGCCGGTCGCCCGGGCGTGGGCGTCCACCCGGGACCGGATCTCGCTGACCGTAGATTCGATGAAATTGGCCGCGGTCCAGGTCTGCCGGGCACCCGCGACGCCGACCACGAAGTTGCGCAGGATGTCGCGGCCACGCGGGGTGTGGACCACCTCGGGATGGAACTGGATGCCGTAGAGGCCGCGCTCGGAATCGGTCAGACCGGCATACGGGGTCGAGTCGGTCTGCGCGGTCGCCCGGAAGCCTGCAGGCGGCCGGACGATCGAGTCGCCGTGGCTCATCCAGACCGGCTGCTCGCGGTCCAGGCCCGCGAAGAGCCCGCTGGGCGTGGCGTCGGTGAACGTGACATGGGCTGGCCCGTATTCGCGACGCGTGGCGGGGATGACCTCGCCGCCGAGCTGGTGCGCCATCAGCTGGAGGCCGTAGCAGATGCCCAGGATCGGCACGCCCGAGGCCCAGATGGCGGGGTCGGGTCGCGGCGCGCCGGTGTCGTAGACGCTGGCCGGACCGCCGCTCAGGATCAATGCGCTTGGCCGGCGGCGGGCGATCTCGGCCCACGGTGTGTCGAAGGGCATGAGCTCCGAGTACACGTGCAGCTCGCGGATGCGCCGAGCGATCAGCTGCGCGTACTGGCTGCCGAAGTCCAGGACCACGACCGTGTCGGGCTCTGAAGCCGACGACTCGCCGCGCGGCACGGCTCCGCCGGGGCGGTCGGACGCGGTGCGGTCGGGGGGCGGGGCGTTGAGCGCTGTCTCGAGATAGGCCTCGACTTCCGCGTCATCGGACGCGAGCACGCGGTGGCCTGCGTTAGCCAACTCGCCGTGGACAGTCTTGCCGCGCTTCGGGGCCCGGTCCTCGTGATCATCGCGAGCCGCGGGGCCGTCGCGCGCCTCATCGTTCCGGACGGCGCCGGCGCTGGCAGCGGGCGTCACGTCCGACTCGATCGACCGGCCCTCCCGTGGCTGGGTGAGCGATCAGTGTAGCCGGGCGCTCCGGCCGCGTTCCGGTCCGGCTGGGAGACGGCGCCTCCGCCTGCGGTTCGCTCGCCGACGCTCGCCCGTGTGGTCGCCCGCGGCTCGACACCCGCTTCTGGATGATCAATCCGCAGCAGCAGCCGGCAACCGGTGGCTGGCAGCTCCAGGCCCAGGGTCACCGCCCGATTCTGATGATCATGCGGCGCGGCGCCGGCCGAGCCTCGCTACCGTGGGTACGCGGACGCCGCCGCGGCTCTCGATACGCGACGGTGAAGGGGCGCGTAAGCGGTAGATACGTGCCGATCCGGACAATGCCGCCATGCCTCGATCACGCCGCGGACGCGGCAACGCCTTCACGATCGACCGCATCGTCTCGGTCCCGGCCGGACCGGGCATCCACTCGGCCTCCGTTCAGGAGGTGGTCGAAGCCGTGCAGGCCGTCCCGCCGCCGGAGGACTGGCCGGGGCTCTCGCGGATGCTCGTGCCGATCTTCCAGCGCCTGCGGCCCTACTTCGATGGGTCCCCAGAGCCCCTGCGGGTCCTCGTGCCGCCTGGCATCTCGATCAGCTTCGCGATCGACATCGGGCCTGCGCTGCTGCACGTGAGCCCGGACATTGCGGCAAAGTGGCCGGTGAGCCTCCATGAAATCACGGAGCGGGCCCTGGCAAACGTCGCCGAGCGGGCGGCCCATGTGCCGGTGGATCGTGTCCTGCGCCAACCGGTCGGCCACGTCCCGTCCGCGTGGCTCCAGTCCGGGATCGGTGGCGCGTCCACGTTCGTGCTGCAGCCTCGGGCGTTGCCGAGGCTGTTCGGTCCGGGCCCGCACCTGTTCATCGCGCCCATGCGTGACCTGCTGATCGCGCTGCCCGCGGACGTGGACCGGGAGTTCGCCCTCTGGCTGTATGCCGAGCTCGCCGAGCAGGACCCGAATTGCCTCGCGCCGATCGGCTTCTGGTCCGACGGTTCCCGCGTAACCCTGGAAGCCCTCGAACCGGAGTTCGCCACCGCATGAGGTCGCGACCGGTCGTCAGTCGCGGTTGCGCATCGCCTCGGCGGCCATGTCGAAGTAGCGCTCCAGTTCCGCCCGCACGTCCGGCGCCGGAGCCGCCACGTCCAGGGCGAATCGCATGTGCGCCAGCCATCGGTCGCGCTCCATGCCACCGATCGCGAACGGGAAGTGGCGCATCCGCAGGCGCGGATGGCCGCGCTCGTCGTTGTACGTCGCGGGCCCACCCCAATACTGGGCCAGGAACAGGGTCAGGCGCCGCTGCGCCGGGCCGAGGTCCGCCTCGGGGTACAGGGCGCGGAGCACCGGGTCGTTGGCCACGGCCGAATAGAACGCCGCGACAAGCCGCTCGAAGAACGGCATGCCACCGGCACGCTCGAACATGGAGATCGTCGCCTGGACCACCGCCCGGGATTCTATGGCGCCGGGGCGCTGGCGACCTCGGGGTGCTCTGATCGCCCCAGGTGACCGCTAGAGCGACACTCGCAGCTTCGCCCAGCGGACCCCGGTGCGGCCACTCGCGTCCTCGGCGCTCCACCAGGTGGCGAGGTACGAGCCATCGCGCATCCGCGAGGCGGTCGGGAAGCCGAACTTGAGGTCGATCATCTCCTGGACGCCGTCCGCGCGGAGGCGTCCCTCGCGCCGGGCGCGGGCGTCGTACAGGACGCCCTCGAACTCGATCGGCCAGTCGCGGTCGGTGATGCGGGCGATCGCCATCACGATTGCCTGGTCGCCGTACCGGCGGTTGTAGAGCAGCATCACGCGGTCGCCGGCGGCCGGGCCCAGTGGCACCACGCAGATCGTCTGGCCGCGGGTCCCGATTGAGCGGGGCGCCGTCCAGGTCAGCCCGTCATCCTCCGAGATGGCATAGGAGTTGGGCCGGTCCGACACGTCGGCGAACGTCACCGTCCACGCCGAGGCGATGATCCGGCCGGGCGAGAGCTCGGCGATCTTCTGCTCGAAGTAGCCCAACTCGCGGTTCGGGTCCTGGAGCGCGACCGCGTGGCGGGGCCACGTCCGGCCGCCGTCATCGGAGATTGCCAGGATCACGCGCTCGCCGAGAGCGCCTGGATGGATCGTCGCGGTCGGCGCAAGCAGCCGCCCCGACGACGTCTGGAGGATCCCGTGCGACACCTCGAGGAGATCGCTGGGCATCGGAATCACCTGCGGAGCTGACCAGGTGCGCCCGTCGTCGGTGGAGGTGCAGACGATCGCTTCGCTCGGGCGCTCGCCGAAGCGCCCGCCCGATTCGCCGGTGAATCGTGAGCCGTAGGCGTAGATCGTCGATCCGTCGCGCGAGAGGCTCAGCTTGAGGAAGTTCTCGCGGCCCGGCCCCTCAAGCGGGAGCAGCGACCCTTCCTTGCGCCACGTCCGCCCGCCGTCCGTGGAGCGAGACCAGTCTGTGCCGCCGGTGACGTTCTGGCCGCCGTCGTTGCTGTACGAGGCCAGGAGGTCCCCGTTCGGGAGCTCGACGGCCTGCGGAAAGGCGCTGTCGCCATCGTCGATCGTGCCGCGTCCCAGGATCTCGATCTGCGCCACTGCGACTCCCTCGGTTCGATCGGTCGGATGGACGCAGTCTGGCGCGTCCGGAACACCGGCGAACGGGTCGCCCGACACCGACGCGGCGAGCCGCCGGCAACGACGAAGCGGCGCCGGAGGAGGTCGGGCGCCGCTTCGGTCAGCGCGAGCACCGAGTTTGATCGAGCTTCAGGCGCCCGCGCATCGTGTGTTGCACACGCGTCCTCGGTTGTTCTTCGCTTGTTCTTCGGCTGTCGATGGGTATGCGAAAGAGTCGTCAGCCTGGATTGCACCTGGGGTGCGGCGGTCGTACGTCGATGCGTGCCCGAAAGCGTCCGCTGCACGCGCACGACCTCATTCGTCCCACGCGTCCGGTGCCCCACCGGGGCCGTGGATGTCCGGCGCTGCCCGCCGCAGCCGGAAGGCCCGCCCCGCCCCGAGCCGCTCGGCCGGGGTGCCGTACTTGACGATCAGGCCGGCGATCGCGTGTGCACGCTCGGCGCCCTCGATCGGCTCGGCATGCGCGAACCAGCCTTCATCCTTGACGCGCACTGCGCACGCGGGAAGCGCAAGCAGGTTCTGCGCCCAGTCAGCGTCCGGATCGCCCGCCGCCACCAGCAACGAACCGTCCGGCTCGTGCACGAACCCGATCGCGGTCCGGATCGGGCGCAGCGTCACCCGCCCGCGCGTCTCGAGAATCGCCACGCGACCGCCGGCGGCCAGTTGCTCGACCATGTCCAGCGCGGGATCGGTGCCGGGATCGGAGCCGCGCTCGTCTGCGCCGGATGCCATCCCGACACGCTACACCCTCAGCGGAGCGGCGGATCCGGCTGAGCCGGCATCGTCCAGCCCCCGCCCGGTGCCGGGGAGGCCTGGCGAACGACCGCGGGCTGGGGTGACGGCCCGATCGCGGGCGAGGGATCGACGCCGAGCGACGTGGCGTGCCCCGCACCGGCGAGCACCAGCGTGACGATCACTGCCGCCAGGCCCAGCATCGCCACCGCGAGCAGCTCGTTCGCGGATCCGGTCGACCGGGATCTCCTCATCGTCGCTGCGGTCATCGCCACCACCTCCGTCCGAGTTCGCCTGCCCCGCTCTTTCCTGATGCGATCCTCGGCGTCACACTGGGCGGGCGCGAGGGGACGCGCCCCTGTTCGGATTGGGAGGATTCAGGGGTCTGCCCGGTGGTCCGCGGAACCCGAACCACGCGACCGTTCGGCCCATGAACACGACCTGGGCTGGTTGGGCACGTTCCGAATGGCTGCTGCCGGCAGCGGCCGGGCTCACTGTTGCCATCGCGTCGATCGCCGGCGGCCTGCTCCCCTACACCGGGGTGATGCCACCCCCGCCGGGCTTCGACCCCTTCAACGCCTTCGGCGTCGTCGAGAAGAGCCTGTGGACGGCCGTCGCGGTGGTCGCGGCGTCGCGCCCGCAGACCCGCGCGTTTGCGCTGCTCGTCGTGATCAGTTCCTTCACCGACCTGGTCTGGGCGCTTGGCTACCTGGGCAACGACGCCATCTACTTCCTGTCCGAGCAGTTCAAGTCGATCGACGCGATCGTGTTCGCCCACCTGATCGTGTCGTTCCCGACTGGCCATCTCCGTGACCGCTTCGATCGCGTGGTCGTCGTCGGGCTCTACATCTGGTTCGTCTCGTTCGGGCTGTTGCAGCTCGTGGTCTGGGAACCGGGCTTCGTCTGCGATCCGGGGGCGTTCTGCCCCCGCAACCCGTTCGCGATCACGGTGAACAACGAGCTGAGCCACACGGTCGGGACCTCCGGGAACCTGCTCGTCCCGGTGATCGGGCTGTCCGTCATCGCAAGCGTGGTTCGCCACTGGCGGGCCGCGACCCGGATCGGGCGGCGCATCCTGCGGCCGGTGCTGATCGCCCTGCCGTTCCAGTACGTGATCATCTCGTTCGGCTACGTCGCGCTGGCCCTCGACCGCCCGGACCTGGAGCAGCTCACCCACGATCCGATCCTCTACTGGCAGACCTGGCTGCTGCCAGGCGCCTTCCTCATCGGCGTGGTTCGGGCGCGGCTCGCCCGCTCCGGCCTCGGCGACCTGGCGATCGAGCTGGCCGAGGGCCTGCCCGCCGGCGGCCTTCGAGGCGCCCTCGCCCGAGCCCTGCGCGACCCGAGCCTCCAGCTTGCCTACCCGGCCCCGGAGGGCGACGGCTTCGTCGACCCCGACGGCCGCCCGATCGAGCTGCCGGCCGCCGGCACCGCGCGCGCGGTCACTCGCGTGGAGCGCGATGGCGCGCTCCTCGCGGTCCTGGTCCACGACCCCGAAATCGATGCCGAGGACCCCGGCCTCGTGAAGCGCGTCGCGGCGATGGCTCGGCTCGCGCTGAAGAACGAACGGTTGAGCGCACAGGTGCGCGCGCAGCTCGAAGAGGTCCGGGCGTCACGAGCGCGGATCGTCGAGGCGGCCGACGCCGAGCGCCGGCGCGTGGAGCGCGACCTCCACGATGGCGCCCAGCAGCGCCTGGTCGCGCTCGCCATGCGGCTCGAGCCGACGAGCGACGACCATCGACGCGTTCTGGCGGTGCTGACGTACCTCCGGGCTGCCTAGCGCCCCGGCGCTATCGGCGCTGCTGCCAGGACTTCCCTTCGGTCTGGACCGAGGGCGCGTAGACCATCTCCGCGCCCTGCATCTCGCGGATGGTCCGCACGCCGAGGGCCGCCATGGACTGCCGCAGCGCGCCCATGAGGTTCTGTGACCCGTCGCTGACGCCTGCCGGTCCCAGCAGGATCTGCTCGAGCGGGCCGACCGTCCCCACCTTGATCCGCGTCCCGCGCGGCAGCGTTGGCGACGGAGCCGCCATCCCCCAGTTCGTCCCGCGACCCGGCGCCTCGACCGCCCGTGCCAGCGGCGAGCCCAGCATCACCACGTCGGCACCGGCGGCGATCGCCTTGGTGATCTCGCCACCGCGTCGCATCCCGCCATCGGCAACC
>VGPE01000043.1 GCA_016875645.1 Chloroflexota bacterium | reverse complement strand
TGTCCTGGTCGTACGGGCGGAACGCTTGGTGCGCATACCAGATTCTCCCACCCGCCCGGGTGGCCCCGCTGGCCGATACCGACACACGCTCCTAGCGCTCAGCCGCGCCAATGCGAGCTGACCGCTGAGATTGTCGTCAGACTCGGTTGCATCGGCTGCTGACACGTCGTCAGCACCAAGCTCGGCATCAGACAGTAGGCGATCATCGTCATTGAAGAAGCGCCACCTGCTTGCTTCAACGTACTCGGCCGACATCTCGAATCCGAGCCATCGACGGTCCAACCGCTCCGCAGCCCATCCCGCAGTCATAGACCCGCCAAACGGATCGATGATCAGATCGCCGCGTTCAGTCAGGAATCGAATGAACCACTCGGGCAATTGAACGGGGAATCTTGCGGGGTGAATAGGAAGACCCCGGGCAGTCAGGAGCGCGATGTAGCGACCATTGCTGTCCGTGTTGCCCAAGGTAAGGACGTTCCCTGGGATTGCTCCTCCGTGATCAGCCTGCCAGCCCTCCGTGGCGCGATGACCCGAAGGTCTTACTTTTGCCCTGAAGCCTCGCTGAATCAAGCGACGCATGTCGTCGGAGTAAGGTACCAGTACATTCCGATTGTTTGCCCTCGGCCGTTCGGACTTACTCAGCCACCAGCACGGCTCGATGGAGTCCTTCACTCTGATGCGCTCGACATTCGTCCACTGCGCCGGCGCGGGCATCTTGGCGGGGTTGTACCAGTAGATCTCCTGCGCCAGATGGAAACCGATTGTCTCGACGAGTGCGATTAGAAGCTTGAAGTGGTACAAGCTTCGAACTGGGTGTCCCTTACGCCAAGCTCCACCGATGTTCAGTACGAAAGAACCATCGTTGGCAAGCACCCTCTTGATTTCGGACGCGAACGGCAAGAACCATTCGATGTACCGCTCCTGAGGTTCATTCCCGTAGGCCGTTTTGAACTCGAGAGTGTAGGGCGGAGACGTTATGACGAGGTTCGCGCAACCCGTCGGCGCGTCGCGTAGGAGATCAAGCGCGTCCCCCAGGAACACGGCGCCACGCCGCGTGCAATAAGCCGGCGTGCGTGGCAGCAACAGGCGCCGCGCTTCGTCCGCGGTTTGGCGGTCGGCCGAGATCCGCTGACTGACCTGCATTACGCGAGAAGCTCTATCAGTTCCGCGTGCCAGATAGCTGGCACGCCATCGAGCGCAAGCCCGGTCCCAGGAGCTGCTGACACATCCTGCATGGTCGCGAGGTACGACGGATCGTTCGCGAGACGCCGCAGATCGGACGACCGCGCAAATAGGTATGTCCACCTGCCCATCGCGTTGAACAGGCACGGGGCGATGATATCGAACTGATCGACTCGGTAATAGCGGCTCATCGGGTCGCCGCGGCTCGCTCGCGTCTTCTGGGTCTGGACGCGAAGTCGACTACCGCCCGATCGGACATTCTTGACCTCTATTGTCCGAGTCGTGCCATCGACCAGGGTGATCAAGAAGTCGGGGACCGCGTCGAGGTCACGCCACTGGTACCGGACAATGGCACCGGCCCGGACGAGGTCGTCCAGATGTCGGCTCATGAAAAGCTCAGCGAGTTTCCCCTTCAGATCCGCTCGGGCGCGGAACCCGTTCTCGAGTGCATCCAATATGTCTCGAGCGCTCGCTTGAAGCATCCGCTCAACGGTGTGCCCGATCGTGTTGGTCCGCTCGCCCGGACCGGGATCTCGAGGTCGGCGCGGCACGTCTCCCACGAGTTGATCCTACCCTGCGCGGTCGCCAGCCCGAATAAGTCAGCCCACCACTCGGCTGAAGACCCGGAAGAAGTTGGCGCCCGCGATCCCCTCGATGGCGTCCGCGCGATGACCGCGCGCGGCCAGGCCGTCCCCGATCACTCTGAATGCGCCGATATGCGGCAGCGGCTCCGGGTAGTAGCCCAGCTGGTCCTTGAAGTCCGTGCCGATGGCGACGTGGTCCGAGCCTGCCACGGCCACCAGGTGGTCCACCGTGTCGAGGAGCATGCCCAGCCCAGGCGCCTCGTCCGACGGACCGAGCGGCGACGGCGAGGCGCCGATCACGCCGCCGGTCGCGGCGACCGCCCGGATCTGCTCGTCCGCGAGGTAGCGCGGCGAGTCACACAGCCCGCGGGCGCCGCCGTGGCTGACGATCACAGGCCCGGCCACGACCTCGAGCACCTCCCAGAACGCAGGCTCCACGAGGTGCGTGAGGTCCACGAGCAGGCCGAGCCGCCCGATTTCGGCGAGCAGCTCGCGACCGCGGCCGGACAGGTGGCCTTCGGGATCAACCCCTGGCCGGTACCGTCGCATGTCGCCCGCCTCCCAGACCTGCGACGAGGCCCCGAACTCGTTGGAATGCTCGTGGATCAGGCAGATGTGGCGCAGGCCGCGGCGGTGAAGCGGCTCGAGCGCCGCCGGATCGCCGCCGATCGCGTCGGTGCCCTCCATGCCGAGGATGAGGGCGATGCGGCCGGTCTCCGCGGCGGCCACGAGGTCGGCCGCGCGACGCGCGACGAGGACGTCGGCACCCGTCGGCCCCGCCAGTTGCTCGTCGAGGAAGTCGAGCATCGCGTTGAGCGCCGCCGGCGGGTCCGGGACGGAATGCGAGTGCGGCCCCGACAGCGCCGCCGACGGCGTCCAGGAGGCGTTGAGCTGGGCGGTCACCCCGCCGGCGCGCATGAGCGGCACGTCCGTCGTGCCGCCAAGCGCCGCGTTGAGCGGCCGCCCGACGTGGAACGCAAGGTCCAGCGTGTGCCCGTGTGCATCGACGACGACCGGCGCCGTCATCGCCGGCCCGTGCATTCGGCGATCACGCCGACAGCGTTCGCTCGGGCGCATGGGGCAACCCAACCCCCGGCGCGCGGGCCGATCGGGCGCGCCCTCACGCTCTCGGCGTGACCGGCGCGTCGAACGAGTTTCACCGGCGCCGATGGGCCCCTCCGTGTTCCAGCCCAAGCGCCCTGGGCGTGAATCCGGCGGCGACGCGACGCGGAGCCCGGCCCGACGCTCACCCCCGCTCCCCCGACCCGGGCACGAACGGGTACTTGCGCAGGTGCTCCTCGGTCAGCTCCACCCCCAGCCCGGGCACGTCCGACGGCGGCGGCCCGAACGTGCCATCCACCAGTTCCTGCGGGAACACGAGCAGGTCTCGGATCGTTGGCATCGCGACCGGCAGGGTCTCCAGGATGATCGCGTCGCGGTGGGCGAACGAGAGGTGCAGCCCGGCCGCGTACGCCGGCCCGAACGAGCCGCCCATGTGCAGCGCGGTCCGCACGAACGACCCGGACGCGAGCTTCATCACTTCCCACGTGGTGGTGATCCCGCCGCAGAACGACACGTCGGGCTGAACGATGTCGAGCGCATCCTGCTTCAGGAACGCCCGGAACTCGTGGAGCCCGGCCAGCATCTCGCCGCCCGCGATCGGTGTCGTCGTGCGCTGGCGAAGCTGCGCGTAGCCGTCGATGTCCTCGTACGGCAGGGGCTCCTCCGCGAACAGCAGTGCCGCCGGCTCCAGGGCCTGGAGCACTCGGGCCGCCTCGTTGAGGTTCATCGGCAGCGGCCAGGCCTGGGAGCCCATGTGGTTGTGGATGATGAAGTCCACACCCGGCCCGAACGCCTCGCGGAGCGCGATGAACCGGTCGGCGGAATCGCGCGCGAAGTCCGCCGTCGACGGCCGGTCGATGTACACGCCCTCCACGTCGTCATAACCGAACCGGTCGTTGTCGAACTGGCCGCACTTGACCGCGCGGTAGCCCTCGTCGATCCAGCGCCGGACCGCCGCGATCGCCGGCTCGCGGCCCGCGGGGATGCCGCCGATCGATGCATAGACGGGCATCCGCTCGTGCATCAGGCCGCCCAGCAGCGTGTGGACGGGCACGCCCATCGCCTTGCCGCGGATGTCCCAGAGCGCGATGTCGATGCCCGACAGGACCGACACGGCCGCCCCGGACCGCCCCCACCACTTGGACGACTCGTACATCCGGTTCCACAGCGCCCCGACCTGGAGCGGGTCCTTGCCGATCAGGTGCGGAATGTAGTAGTCGACCAGGGTCGGGACCGCCTCGGGGGCGAAATAGCCGATGATGACCTCGCCCAGGCCCGTGATACCCGCGTCCGTTTCAACCCGCACGATCGCGCTGCTCTTGTGGCCCCCGACCTCGGCCCACTGCGCGTCGATGGCCGCCCAGTTCGCGGAGAGCAGGTGCGTGCTGATCCCGGTGATGCGCATCCGTCCCTCCTCGCCGCCGATCGATCGGCACAATGCCAGTGTGACGTGCGCGCCCGTCGTCGGGGGCGCCGCGTCGCGATAAGGAGTCCGGGTGACAGACGATCGCCGCCTGCAATCACGCCGCGTGCTGCGCCAGATGGACCACCTGATCATGGCGCTGTCCGTGGACGCGGATGCAGCCACCGGCCCGGGCGGCGAGCCGCCGCGACCGGGCTTCCTGCTCAGCCTATACTGGATCGACTTCACGGTGGAGGTTTCGGAGCGGCCGCTCAGCGGTCACGTCGCGTACGCCTGGAGCGACGGGGCGGACGGAGGCACGCCGTTCGAGGCGATCCTGACCGACGCACCCGAGCTGGAGCACGGGCTGGGCGCCCGGATGCGCCCTGGCCAGTGGCCCCTCTCCGACCCGGACCGGCCCGTCCGGCGGGCCACGTTCCGGCGCCGCCAGACCGAACCATGGGGCTACGACTACACGGTCACGACTCCCGACGGCCTCATGATCGAGGCGCGCTGGGCCGATCTCGCGCCGCCCGTGTTCGGCGTCGGGCCTGCCCGCGGCGGCGACGTGACGATCGCCACCGTCCTGACCGAGGCGATGTCGCCGTCGGTCCGGATCAACGGCCGCCCGTACCCGGGCGCCTCGTTCGCCAACCCGATCTGGACGCCCTGGTTCGGGAGCGAGCGAGGGTCCTGCATCCTCGGACTCGGCGAGACCATCTACGAACCACTGGATTGACGAGACCCACCGAAGCGGGAGAAACCAACATGACGACGACCGATTCCACGACCAGGTCCGGGGGCCGCATGAGCTTCGAAGGCACGAAGCGGGCCATGGCCGAAGGTTCGCGCTGGATCCCCGGGGGCGCCAGCAGCGACTACCGCCTCGGCGAGGGTGCGCTCGTGTTCGAACGCGGCGAGGGCGCCCTTCTCTTCGACGTGGACGGCAACCGGCTCGTCGACTACTTCTGCGGTGCCGGCCCGATCATCCTGGGCCACAACCCGCCCGAGCTGGTCGAGATCATGACCCGCCAGCTCCACAAGGGAGTGATCCTCGGCGGCGAGACCGAGGACGAGTACGAGGCGGCGCGGCTCATGACCGAGCTGGTGCCGTGCGCCGAGATGGCCCGCTTCGCGAACACCGGCAGCGAGGCGGTGGCGCTCGCCGTGCGGATCGCCCGGGGTGCGACCGGCCGCCACGTCGTGGTCAAGTTCGAAGGTCACTACCACGGCTCGTTCGACCCGATGTTCGTCGGCCTGCCCCATCGCGCAGGCGGCGTCACCAGCGCCGGACGACTCGGCACCTCCGGGCAGGATCCCTCGGCCGTCGTGCACACCGAGGTCCTGCCCTGGAACAACCTCCAGGCTGTCGAGGATCGGCTCGCGCGGGGCGATGTCGCTGCCGTCATCACCGAACCGCTCTGGCGGGGCTACATCTCGCCAGCGCCCGGCTACCTGGCCGGCCTGCGCGAGATCACGAAGCGCCACGACGTCGTCCTGATCTTCGATGAGATCGTGTCCGGGTTCCGCGTGGGTCCCGGCGGCGGCCAGGAACTGTTCGGGGTGACCCCGGACCTGGCGACGTATGCCAAGGCACTCGCCAACGGCTTCCCGATCGGGGCGGTCGCCGGGAAGCGCGAGCTGATGAGCCTGATCGGGGGCGGCCCCGTCATCCATCCCGGAACCTACAACGGGAACGCGCTGGTGACGGCAGCGGCCCGCGGCAC
The DNA here is from genome assembly GCA_016875645.1 of Chloroflexota bacterium. Lineage (GTDB taxonomy): Bacteria > Chloroflexota > Limnocylindria > Limnocylindrales > CSP1-4 > VGPE01. The sequence goes on along the minus strand of VGPE01000043.1, from coordinate 9,558 downwards.
GCTGACGATCCTGGGCCGCGGCGACGCGTACGAGAGCATCGAGCGCGCCGGCGGCAGGCTGATCTCGGGCTTCGGGTCGCTCCTGCGCGAGCGCGGGATCCGCGGCAACGTGCAGGGCGTGCCAGGCTCGTTCAACGTCCACCTGGGCACGGACAATCCCGTGTCCTCGTTCGCCGACACCACCGCGGTCGACGGCGCGGCGGTGTCGAAGCTTGTCATGGCGCTCCAGGTCCGGGGCATCCGGGCCATCGCGGGCGGCCACTTCTATACGAACGCCGCCCACGCCGACGAACTGGTCGACGAGACCCTCAACGCCTTCGAGGACGCTCTGGCCGAGGTCGTCGGGTGACGGTCCGGGCGCTGGTGACATCGGCGTCGATCGAACCGGCCGACGTCGAACGGATCCTCGCCCGAGCGGCGGAGCTGGGCGTGGAGGCGGTCCGGGTCCAGGCTGACGACATGGAAGCGCTCCTCGCTGCCCTGGACCGGCACCCGGGCGTGGAGGTCATGCTCGGCGATGTCCTGCCCGACGTGCGCAGGACCCGGTCCACGTATTCCTTCGGCAATACCGGCGACGAGCCCGTTGACGCGGACGCGGCCGGCGAAGAGGAGGTGCTGGAGCTGGTCCGTTCGCTCCGCTGGGTCCAGATCCCGTCGGTGGGCATCAACGAGGTCCTGACCACGGCGACCTGGCGGCGCGCTCCGCAGGTTGCCGTGACCACCGCCAGCGGCCTCGCCAGCACGGCCATGGCGCAATACGTGGCGGCTTCGATCCTCTATCACGCCCTTCGTCTCTGGCGGCTCGATGAGTACCGCGAGGTGCGCGACTGGTCGCACCGGCGGGACATGCAGCCGAACATGCTCGTCGGACGAACGGTCGGGTTCCTCGGCTACGGCGGCGTCGGGCGCCGCGCCGCGCACATCGCGCACAGCCTCGGCATGCAGGTGCGTGCGGTGCGACGGTCGCCGGGCCGGCCGGCGTCGGAGCTGTTCCGGATCCCGGAGATCGAGGCCCTGGACGCCGGGCCTGAGCCGGCCGAGATCCGCGGCCTCGAGCACCTCGACTGGCTGCTCTCGCAATCGGAGTACCTGGTCTGCACGGTACCGCTCACCCGCGACACGCGGGGGCTCATCGGAGCCCGGGAGCTGGCCCTCCTGCCAGCGGATGCGGTCGTGATCAATGTCTCGCGCGGACCGGTCTTCGACGAGCCGGCGCTCATCGCGGCGCTCCAGGATGGCCGCCTGCGTGGAGCCTCATTGGACGTCTTCGAGACGGAACCGCTGCCGGCCGACTCTCCACTGTGGGATCTGCCCACCGTGATGCTGACGCCCCACGTGTCCGGGACCCACGACCGTGTCAGTCGCTACACCACCGACCTGTTCCTCGCCAACCTTGAGCGATACCTCGCGGGCCGGCCGCTCCTCAATCTCGCCGACCGCTCCCGCGGCTACTGAGGGCCACTCGATGCCAAGCTCCCAGAACTGGTACCTGACCGCGCCCCGCGTCGCCGAGGTATTCGATGAACCGATGCCGGTGCCCGGCCCCGGGGAGGTCCGGGTTCGGATCGCCTACACCGCGATCAGCCCCGGCTCCAACGTCCACCTGTGGCGCGTGGGGTCATACCGCACCAGCGCGTTCGAGGATCGCGAGGACCTCGTGTACATGGGCAGCGGTGTGGTCGAGGCGCTGGGCGAGGGCGTCACCTCGGTGGTCCCCGGCGACCGCGTCGTGATGTCGACCGGCCACCGCTCGCACGTGGTGGTGCCGGCGTCCGGTCTCCACAGGGTGCCGGATGCGCTGTCGCTGCGCGACGCGGCGCTCTCATACCTGCCGTCGTGGTCGGTGTCGGTCCTGCACCTCGGCCGCTACCAGGCAGGCGAGACGGTCGCCGTGGTCGGGCTGGGCCTGGTGGGTGCGTCGGCCGCCCTGGTGGCTGAACTCAACGGCGCGCGGGTCCTCGGTCTCGACATCGATGCGCGACGGCGGTCGATCGGTGCCGGCCTGGGCCTGGGAGCGGTGGCGGATCCCACGGACGCCCCCGCCGTGGCGGCCTTCCTTGGCGCAGGCGGCGCAAGCGGCCCGGACCTCGTCATCGAGACGACCGGCGCGTGGGGCGGCCTGCGGACGGCCATCGACCTGGCCCGCGACTTCACGCGGATCGCGGTGATGGGCATCTACCGCACCCCGCCGCCCGCCGATCTGGCGACGGCCATGCACGGCCAGCTGTTCGGCTACCCGGCCAAGTTCAACTACAAGCGGCTGGAGATCATCGGTTGCGGCGCGGACCCGGCTGCTGTCGCCCTGCCCGCGCCGCGCACCGCCACCACCGGCACGAACTGGGACTACGTGCTGGAGCAGGCGGGGAGAGGACGCCTGCCCCTGGGCCGGCTCGTGACGAATGTGCTGCCCCCGGCGTCCATCGGCGAAGCGCTCGAGGGGCTGGCCGGCGGCGACACGTCCATGCTCGGGGTCGTGTTCGATTGGGGCAGGCACGAAGAGGCCCCGGCCGGAACTCCGGCCGGGGCCCCCGTCGGTTCGATCTAGTCCGACAGCTGCCCGCGCAGCGCGTCCGGCCCCCGGACGCGGCCGTCAGGTCACCAGTTCATCAAGCGCGGGTTGAACAGCTGGCCGCGGGCGGCCCCGCCGGGATGGTCCATGTCCTACTCGAGCGGCAGCCGAACCGCCTGTCCGGTGGCCGCGGAGCGCTCGGCGGCTTCGACCATCTCGATTGCGGTCCGCCCGTCCCTCCCGGAGACCGACGGTTCGCGGCCCTCGGTGATCGCGGCCGCGAACTCGCCGATCTGGCGAGCAAACCCGTCGCGGAAGTAGGCGTTGAACGACACGCCCTCGACCGACGAGCGGGCGAGGTCGGGCTGGGTGAACGCCTCATGCGCGTCGGCGCCCCTCACCACCTCGACGCGGCCGTAGGCGTTGAGGTCGACGAGGCCCTCGGAGCCCGTGAACACGTAGTGCGCGCGCTGGATCCATGACTGCGCCGGCAGTTCGTAGGACATCCAGACCTGGCTCATGACGTCGTCGGGGAAGGCGTACTGCACCATCCCCGACAGGCCGGCCGGCATTCCGCCGCGGTAGGTCGCGAACTGCCCGAACGCGAGCATCGGCTCGCGCGCCGCGAACCAGCGGATGATGTCGGCGCCATGCGAGCCCCAGTCGAGGAAGGCGGTCCCCTCGGCCGGGTCCAGGGTCCAGCCGCTGTTCGGGTAGCCGTGCAGCAGGCGGTGGACCGAGATCATCCGCAGCTCGCCGATCGCACCGGCGCCCACGAGGTCGCGCGCCACCCGGGTCGCCTCGAGGAACCGCGTGATGTGGGCCACCATGAGTCGGACCCCGGCCGCGCGGCAGGCGTCGATGATCGCGTCGCACTCGGCGACGTCAAGAGCCATCGGCTTCTCGAGGAAGACGTGCTTCCCCGCGGCCGCGGCGGCCAGCGACAGGGGGACGTGGGTCGCATGAGGCGTCGCGATGACGATCGCGTCGACATCGGCCCGCTCCAGGAGAGACTCCACCGAGGGCTCGACCGCGATGCTGTACTCGGTCGCGAGCCCGCCCGCCCGCGAACCGCCTGCCACCGCGACCAGGCGCACCCCGCGCGCGCCCCGGGCGATCGCCTCGGCGTGCACGCGGGCCATCCCGCCCGACCCGATCATCCCGAACCGAACGGTCATCATCGCCTCCGATGGGCCGGCCGGCGCATGCCCGGCTGCCTAGACTAGCACGGCCGGGGCCGACCGAGGCTGCCGGCCCGGACAGGAGGGACCAGCGCGTGGGTTTCGTGTTCACCGATGCTCGGCTGATCGACGGGATCGCCGATTCGCCCCGCGAGCATGTCGACGTCGTGGTCGGCGACGACGGCCGGATCGCGTCGGTCGCGCCCCACGACGCGCGGCGCTGGGGCGCGGAACGCGCAGGCGCCGACGCCACGGACGACCTGACGGTGATCCCGGCCGGTGGCCACTCGTTGTTGCCGGGCTTCGTGGACGTCCACGTCCACTACACGATCGACGCCCGGCTCGAGACGAACAACGGCATCCGGGACGCGCTCCACCAGGACCCGGCGGTGGCCGCCTTCATCGGCGCCGGCAACGCGCGCCGCGCACTGCACGCCGGCGTCACCACCGCCCGATCGGCAGGGGCGGCCCACTCGCGGGACATCGCCCTGCGCGACGCCATCAACGCGGGGTTCGTCGAGGGCCCCCACCTCTCCGCGGCAGGCGGCGCCATCACGATCACCGGCGGCCACGGCTGGGAGTTCGGCCACGAGGCCGACGGGCCCCACGAGATGGTGAAGCTGACCCGGGCGCTGGCGCGCGACGGGGCTGACCACTTCAAGATCGTGTCCAGCGAGGCGGCCCAGATCACCAGCGCCGTGGCCGGCGCCGTCGAGATGACCATCGACGAGATCAAGGCGGTGGTGGACGAGGCACAGCGGCTCCATCGCACGGTGATGAGCCACGCCCAGCCCTCTGCAGCCGTCATCGCCAGCGCGCGCGGCGGCGTCAACTCGATCGAGCACGCGTTCCTCGCCGACCGCTCGGCGCTCGAGGTGGTGCGCGAGCACGGCACCGTTCTCACGCCCACCCTGACGGTCACCGATGTCTGGAGCAACATCCCAGGCGTCGGCCAGGACATCATCGACAACCAGAAGCGGCTCTCGGTGTCGCACCGGCGATCCTGCGAGGCGGCGGTCAGCCTCGGGATCCCGCTGGCGGCCGGCACGGACTGCGGCGTCCGCGGCGTCACGTCGGACATGCTCTGGCGCGAGATCTGGAACCTGCACGACCACGGGCTCTCGGCAATGGATGCCATCAAGGCCGGCACGATCGGTGGCGCCCGCCTGCTCAAGATCGACGGCCAGGTCGGCACGATCCAGGCGGGCAAGCGGGCGGACATCCTGATGGTGCGGGGCGACCCGCTGGCCGACCTGAAGCGCCTGTCGAACCTGTCACTTGTCATGAAGGCCGGCGCCGTCGTGCGTCGATCTGCCTGACTGCCCCGGAGGCCTGCGATGCGGCTCACCACGTCCCAGCGCGACACCTACCGCGAGACCGGATTCCTGATCGTCGAGGGCGTACTTTCAGCCGCCCAGGTGGCCGAGGGCCGGCAGGTCATTGAAGGCTTCGTCGAGCGCTCCCGCGGGCTGACCGAGAGCGACGCCATCTTCGACCTCGAGCCCGCCCACTCCGCCGAGCGGCCGGCCATCCGGCGGCTCAAGGCGCCGCATCGCATTCACCCGTTCTTCGCCGACCTCATCCGCTCCGACGCGATCCTCGACCCGCTCGAGGATGTGCTGGGGCCGGACATCCGGATGCTCGGCAGCAAGCTCAACCTCAAGTCGGCCGGCGTCGGCAGCCCCGTCGAGTGGCACCAGGACCTCGCGTTCCATCCGCACAGCAACGACGACCTGTGCGCGATCGGCATCGCGTTCGACGATTGTTCGCTCCAGAACGGCTGCCTGCTGGTGATGCCCGGCTCCCACCGCGGACCCGTGCTGGACCACCACCAGGACGGCGTGTTCGTGGGCGCAGTGGACGTGCGCGCGCAAGGGATCGATATCGCCGCCGCCACGCCGGTCGAGATGCCCGCCGGGTCGATCGAGATCCACCACGTGCGCATGCTCCACGGCAGCGCCCCCAACCGGTCCCCGAACCCGCGACGCCTGCTGCTGTTCGACATGGCCGCCGCGGACGCCTTCCCGTTCGCGGTCTCGATCGGTGACTGGGATGCGTTCAACGCGGGGATCGTCCGCGGCCAGCCGACCCTGACGCCGAGAATCACGGAGCAGCCGCCGGTCCGGCTACCGTTCCCGACGCGGAAGACCGGCACGATCTACGAGGTCCAGTCGCAGCTCCGCGAGAGCGCGTTCGCGGGAGCGACGCCGAAAATGTGAGCGGGAGGGCTCGATGAACGACGAGGGACCGGGTCCGGTCGACCTGCTGCTCCGGCACGGCCGGATCATCACGCTCGATCAGCAGCGGCGGATCCTGGTGGACGGCGCGATCGCCATCGCCGGCGGGCGGATCGTCGCGATCGGCCCGGACCGTGAGGTGGGTGAGGCAGCCGTCGCCCGTGCCCGCGAGACCCGCGACCTGCGCGGCGCCCTGGTCCACCCCGGGCTCGTCGACGCCCACGTGCACACCGCGAACGAGATCGCCCGGGGGTTCGCACCGAAGACGCACATGGACATGGACCCGATCGACCTGGCCATGTTCACGTCGCCGCGGACGCGCGACATCGACCGGCTCGGGACGCTCCTGTCGGCGATGGAGATGGTCGCGAACGGCACGACCGCGTTCAGCGACACGGGCAGTGCGTTCAACCTGGACGCGGCGGCGGGCTCGATCGAGATGGTGGGCCTGCGGGCGGTCACCGGCCACTTCCTGTTCGGAGACGCTGATCTCGGGGCCGCGAGCGACGTGCGCGGCATCGGGACCGAAGAAGCGGATCTGCTCAAGCGGCCGTTCGAGGAGTGCGTCGGGCTGCTCACCGACCAGCTGACGCGCTACCCGTTCCGCGGTCCGCAGCGGGTGCGGGGCGCCGTCGTGATGTACGGCAGCGGCCGCAGCTCGGACGAGCTGCTGCAGCGGGGGATGGAGCTGGCCGGGGAACACGACGCGCCGATGGTCATCCACCAGCACTGGGGCCCGGACGAGGCGGAGTCGTCACGGGCGATGTACGGCAAGGCGCCGATCGAGCACCTCGCGGACGTCGGGATCCTGGGCCCGCGGCTCACGCTGGTCCACATGATCCACCTCACCGAGAACGAAGCGCGCCTGGTCGTGGAGACCGACACGCGGGTCGTCCACTGCCCGGGCGCTTCGATGCGACGGGGCATGGGCGCCATCCGCCACGGTCGATTCCCGGAGCTGCTGGGGGCCGGCGCCACGGTGGCCCTGGGGTCGGACGGATACCTCAACAAGCGCGATCTGCTGCGCCAAGCGTTCCTCATGATGATGGGCTTCCGCGAGGTCCGCGGGGAATTCCCGATCGTCACCGGCGAGCAGGCCCTCGAAATGGCGACGCTCCACGGGGCGCGTGCGCTCGGCATGGAAGCGGAGGCCGGCTCGCTCGAGGCCGGCAAGCGCGCCGACCTCGTGATCCACCGCATCGACCGGCCCGAAGCGCATCCGCGCTGGCAGGACCCGGTGGACGGCCTGATGTTCTACCGCCAGACCTCGACCGTCGATACCGTCTACGTGGAGGGCGAGGCGATCCTCGACGGCGGACGGTTCACCCGCTTCGACGCCGAGGCGGCCTACCGAGAGATCGACGAGCTCGCGGCGTCGGTGCTGGAGCAGCCGCTCGGGCCGGGTACGTTCGCGCTCTGGCCGCTCGTGCCCTGACGCCCGCGCCGCGCATGCGCCGAGGCCTGCTCTGCTCGATCAAGTCGATCCACACCGCCGCATTCGCCGTGATTGCCGGCTCGATCGTGGTGGTACTCGTCGACGGGCTCCGGGGGCGGCCGCGGCGGCGGACCGGGATCGCGGCCGCCATCGCCTTCGCCGAGTGCGGCATCTTCGCCGCCAACGGGTTCACCTGCCCGCTGACACCGCTCGCCGAGCGCTACGGGGCGCAGCGCGGCTCCGTGACGGACATCTTCCTGCCCGACATGGTCGCGCGGAACCTGACCTGGATCGCCACGCCGATCCTGGTCGCCGGACTCGGACTCAACGCCCGCGCCCTGCGCCGACGGCAGCGCGCTCCCCGCGCAGGACCCACCCCCGACGGCCCGCACGGGCTAGATTCCGAGCATGTCCGATCACATCACGGTCCGAACGGCCGGTCCCGCTGATGCGGAGACGATCCGGGAGGCATTGCTCGCGATGATGGAGGTCCAGGGCATGGAAGCCCCGGCGGACCTGGCGCCGTCGGTCCGTTACCTGCTCGACTTCCCCGGTGCGGAGTGCCTCCTTGCGGAACGGGATGGCCGGCCCGTCGGCATGCTCCAGGTGTCGTATCGGTTCAGCACCTTTGCGGCCAAGCCCGCCGCCTATCTCGACGACGTGTTCGTCTGGCCGGAGCACCGCGGGCAGGGCGTCGTCGACGCGCTGTTCGCGGAGGTCGAACGCCGGGCGATCGCGCGCGGCTGCATCCGCATCGCGCTCGACGTGGACGCCGGGAACGGCCGCGCCCGCCGTGCGTACGAACGACTGGGCTTCACGGACTCCGGCGCCGACCTGATGTACCGGGCGCTGCAGCCGGGCTGACCCGCCCGACTGCGACGGAGCAGGCCGACGGGAGGTGCCCGGCGCAGCCGGCTCGGAGCGGCGGGTCAGCGCACCGACGCAGCGTACCGGGCCTGGGCCTCGACGAAGGCGCGGACGGCCGCGGGGTCGAAGGCGCCACCACCCACCACCCCGATGGCGGTGATGGTGTCGCCCTTGAGGAAGGTGAGCGTGGAGAGCTTGGGCGAGTAGTCCGCGACATCGCCGATGCCGGCAACGTCCACCGCATCCGCGCGAGCGGCGCGTGCCTTGTCGTAGTCGCCGCGGCTCTGATCCGGCGCCACAGTGACACTCAGATCCACCGCCGCGGCCGTCACCCGGCACGCAGTCTTGCTCTGGAAGTGCACGACGGTGCGCCCCCCGAAGAACGTCTCTGCCGCCGGGCGATCGATCAGATCGCAGACGTCCGCGGATCGCGGCGGGGCCGAACCGCTTGTCGCCGCTGGACCTGCACTCTGGACAGGGGCGGAGGCGCTGCCGGTCGTGCCGGCGCTGCCGCCGCACGCGCCAAGGAGCACCGCCGCAAACGCCATAAGGATCCCGACTCGCTTCAGCACCGTCCCAGCCTCCCAACCGCGGCCATCGAGGTTACACGCCGTCGCGGGGGATGGTGGCCTCGCGCCTGGTCTCGTGGACGAGCGTGCCGTTCTCGTATGCCTCGAGGGACCCCGTCAGCAGCCAGTTCTCCCTGGTGGCGGTGAGCCGGACCTTGCCCTCGATGCGGATCTCCCAGCCCGGGCGCCCCTGCTCGGAGGTCCGCCGGCTCTCCGCCCAGCAGGAGAGCGGATCGCCCTCGCGGATCCCCACCGAATCCTCGCCCGCGGCGCGCATCTGCAGCCCGATCGCATCGAGTCGGTGGCGCCCGCCGTCCGAGATGTTCGTGATGACCGTCTCCCCGGTCGCGGGGTCGGTGGTCATGGCCCGCTCCCAGCGGCCCGGGATCACCTCGGTCATTGCCTCGGGCGGCCCGGTGACGGGCTCCTCGTCGATCCGCAGGTCCTCGTCGCCTGGACGCGGCGGCCGGATCGGGAGGAAGAGGGCGCTGCCCTCGAACGCCGTCAGCGTCACCACCTCCGGCGAGGGCCAGACCATCGGCCAGTAGGTCGTGGAGATCGCGATCCGCAGCCGATGGCCGGCCTCGAACGCGTAGGCCGTGTCGTTGAGCTGGATGCGCACCCGCTCACGGCGACCCGGCTCCACGGGCCGGATGTCCTCGTGCGATCCCCGATGGGTCAGGTTCAGGATCCCGTACGTCGCCCGGGACGACGCCCCGTCCGGCGCCACGTCGCACAGCCGCACGGCAAGGAACGCCAC